>NZ_QGQU01000003.1:0-300000 GCF_003173795.1 Pseudoalteromonas sp. meg-B1
TAGGCCTGCCGCCAGCGTTCAATCTGAGCCATGATCAAACTCTTCAATTAAAAAGTTTTATGTCTTTCGACAGCTCAATGAATTCTGAATTTATTTAATATCTTTCGATATTGAATTGACTGTGCTGAATAACTACCTAAGTAATTATTCTGTTGGTCACTCAGTTTCAATTGAGACTCTAAATTTGTTTGCCTCACTACCTAAGTAGCTTGGCTGTTAGAACTCAATCTGTACGAGTGCCCACACAGATGATTGCTTTATATTGTTAAAGAACGTTGCGATTAAAGTGTTAAACTTTATCTCGCTAGGGCTGCGCATATTACGCTTTCCTATTTTTTTGTCAACACTTAATTTTGTTAAACTTGAAAGTTTTCAAAACTAAGTTTTACTCGACTCACTGAGTAGCTCGTGCCTCGCTATGCGTTGCGCTCTGCCGTCTCAGTGGGGTCGCATTATAGGGCGAATCGATTTTAACGCAAGCGTTTTTAAACGCTTTTTTGCATTTAATTTTTACCCCAAAGATACCCCACCCAGACACACAAGATACCCACAAAACCCTGTGGATAACCTTGCTTTTACCCTACTATCCTAACGCAGAAACAAAAAAGCACCTTAACATAGGTGCTTCTTATAGAGAGTTTATCTTAATCGTTAATACAAAATGCTATAAAGCTTGCGACGATATTTAGCAGCTAGCGCATCGCCATCTGGTAAAGACGCAATAACAGCCAAGAAGTTTGGCTTAGCCTCATCAAAATTCAGATCTTTCTTAAGAATAGTAAAGAGTGCTTCTAATGCTTCTTCTTTCCTTCCTGCTTCATTGAGTAGGTTACTTAGCTCCATTTGTAATTCAAGCTCATTAGGATGCTTGGCTACCCTTTCTTGCAATGCTTTTATTTCAGGTGAATCGGTTGCCTCTAGTGCAGCCTCACATTTAGCTTTAATGTTATTAAAGTATGCATCTTGATCTTGTGCGTCTATTGTTTCTATTAATGCTGCGGCTTCATCGAGTTTGTGAATCTGTATACATATATCTGCAAGCACTAATTTAATTCTCGCATTACTATTATCTAATTCATACGCTTGCTTAGCATAATTAAACGCGGCATTTAAATCACTATTAACCAGTGCTTGTTTAGCTTGCTCTAATAATAGGTCTTGTTGCGCAGGTAAGTGTTTAGATAGGGCATCACGTACTTGGCTTTCTGTTTGTGCACCCGCTAATACATCAACTGGAGCTGAGTCTTTTAATAACACTAAAGTAGGCAAGGTTTGTAAACCTACTTGCTGGGCAAGTTGAGAGGCTAAGGCTTGCTCTGCATCACAATCTAAGTTTGCAACAACTATATAATTACTATATTCAGCGGCTAGCTTATCTAAAATAGCTGCCTGGCTAATGCACTCTGGGCTTTGTGGCGAAAAAAAGTTAAGTAAAACTAACTTTTGTTGTGATGTCTCACCTAATACTTGCTGAAGGTTTTGTGCGTTAAGACTAACTATATTGCTCATTGAATTATTGCCATGTTCATCTATTTAGGTTTTTATATGGTGATGAAGATAATAATTACAAGACATGTGTCTAAATCATTTAAGACACACATACTATATAAATGAGGGAAATATGAAATTAGCCTATGCGAGTGCACTGTGTTTATTAGTTAGCCCATTATTAAGTGCGCAAACACTCAAGCTGGATCTCGATAAAAGTATGCCAGCAATAGAAAAGCTTTATCTAGATTTACACCAGTCACCTGAACTGTCTTATCATGAGCAGCAAACAGGTAAAAAAATGGCTTCGCAGCTTCAAAAGCTTGGGTTTGATGTAACCAATAGCGTTGGCGGTTATGGCGTTGTAGGTATATATAGAAATGGCCAAGGCCCTACCGTTATGATTCGAACTGATACTGATGCTTTACCAATAACAGAACAAACTGGAAAAGCATACGCATCAACTGTTACCACAATAAATAAACAAGGTAGCAAAGTCGGTGTTATGCATGGTTGTGGTCATGATATTCATATGAGTTCATTTATAGGCACCGCGCAACAACTAATTAAAAATAAACAGTCGTGGCAAGGTACTTTAATGATGGTTGCGCAACCGGCTGAAGAAGTTGGGGGTGGTGCAAAAGCAATGCTAAGTGAAGGGTTATTTAGTAAATACGCAAAACCTGATCATATTATTGCTTTACATGTTAGTGCCAGTGTACCGGCAGGAAAAGTTGCTCTGAAAAATGAGTACACTATGGCAAGCGTCGACTCAGTTGATATTTCCATAAAAGGTAAAGGAGGCCATGGAGCCTATCCACATACGACTGTTGACCCTGTTATTATTGCTGCTCGCACCATTTTAGCATTACAAACAATTACGAGTCGGGAGTTATCTCCTCTTGAACCATCAGTGATCACTGTTGGATCTATCCATGGCGGCTCAAAACACAATGTAATTTCTGATGAAGTAAAGCTACAACTTACTCTGCGTAGCTATAACCCGGAAGTTAGAAACGCGCAAATTGCTGCGATTAAACGTATTACTGCAGGTATTGCACAAAGTGCTGGCTTAGAAGAAGCGCTCTACCCAGAAGTGTATGTTCATGAAAGTGAATCGATTCCATCTACTTACAATAATCCGGAGCAAACAAATATAGTTAGGAGTGCCATTGCTGATGCAATTGGTGTAAAAAATGTACTTGCAACTAAAGCTGTTATGGCTGGTGAAGACTTTGGACTATATGGTAGAACAGATGAAAACATCCCCATTACTTTATTTTGGTTAGGCGGAGTTAACCAACAGCAATATACAAATGCGATGAAAAATAACGAAACACTCCCTTCATTACATTCAAGTAAATTTGCTCCCGATTATAAAGTAGCGCTTCCAACAGGAATAACTGCAATGAGCAATGCCGCTGCGGCATTATTCAATCAATAATCTTCAAGGTTATTTTTAAGCCCTGAGTTTAATTTACCGCAGGGCTTTTTTTGTAACTCGACTTTTTATACGGCGCTTTCTTTGTACGTTTAGCAAAACGCTTCTTAGGCGATGTTTTTGGCAAATGTGCAAATACATTACTATCGCAGTTAGTTGCTTGGCTTACAAAATTAGTTAAATCAGCTAGCAAAGGCTGTATAAATTGCTGATAACTCATTGCTTGCTGAGCGATATCTCCTAAACTCGACTCCCATTTTGCAGTTAAATCGGGGCTTGATAACCCCTCAGGTAATACACTAATTAGTGCCAGACCTGTTTCAGTTGCTTTAATTGCTTTTCCTTCACGTTTTAAAAAGCGACGTTTAAATAATAGTTCAATGATACCTGCGCGAGTGGCTTCAGTACCAAGGCCATCTGTTTCTTTTAATATTTTTTTGATTTGCGAGTCTTTTACATAACGGCTAATTCCCGTCATAGCAGCAAGTAAGGTTGCATCGGTAAAATGAGCAGGAGGAGTTGTATGCTTTTGCACCACCTCACCTTTAGTACAGGTAAGTACCATGCCTTTTTCCAAATAAGGCAATGTTGCTTCTTCTTTAAGTTCTGACTTACCCATAAGCAATTTAAAACCCAAGCTTACATCTTGTTTTGCATTAGCTTTGAATAAACCACCCGCTATAGTTACCTCTACCTTGGTTTCGTTATAAATGTAATCGGGATAAAACTGAATTAAATAGTGTCGACTTATTAACTGATAAATTTTTTCTTCATCACTTGCTAAACTCACAGTTTTTAACTGTTTAGCTGTTGGTACAATCGCGTGGTGAGCTGCTACTTTTGAATCGTTAAAACATTTACTTCGTTTTTTTGCATCTGCTCCATTAACAAATTCTGCTTTTTGGCCTCCATTTACTGCAATCGCTTTTAGTATCGCAGCTGCATCTTGGTGATGATCTTTTGGTAAATAACGATTATCTGAGCGTGGGTAAGTAATTAACTTATGACGTTCATATAAAACCTGGCAAGTATCGAGCACTTTTTGCGCTGGCATTCCGAACGCTTTAGCGGCATCTATTTGTAAAGCAGACAAATTATAGGGAAGCGGCGCGGTTTGTTTTTTTTGCTTTTGCTCAAGAGCAGTTACGCTTGCTGGTTGACTAGCGATACGTGAAGTTACATTTTCAGCTAAAGCTTTGTTAAGCACTCTGCCCTCTTCATCTTGATAAGGTTCGCACGCTTTACTTGGTATCCACTTAGCAGTAAATGATTGCTCCTTAGGTGTATCAAGGTGAGCAAGTACTTCATAAAATGGTTTTGATACAAAATTTGCTATCTCGTTATCGCGATTAACTACTAGGCCCAAAATGGGTGTTTGCACTCGCCCAACCGACAATACATTACCAAATCCCGCTTTTTGCCCCGCTAATGTGTATGCACGCGTCAAGTTCATGCCAAACAACCAATCAGCACGAGACCGCGCCAGAGCAGAAACGCTCAAAGGAATAAAGTCACGGTTAGCACGCATACTATTTAGTGACTTTTTAACTGCCGTTAAGTTTAAGTCACTGATCAATAAACGCTGAATATTTTGTTTTTTTGCTTGGCTGATTTTTGCTTGTTCTATAACTTCATCAACTAATAACTGGCCTTCACGGTCAGGATCGCCAGCATGTACAAGTGTTGTTGCTTGTTTGATTAGCTTTTTTAAAATAGTGAGTTGTTTACGAGTTTTAGGCTTTGCTTTAAGTTGCCAATGCTCAGGCACAATAGGTAAATGTTCAAACTGCCACTTTTTAAAACGCTCATCATAGTCATCGGGTTCTGCTTGCTCGAGCAAATGACCTATGCACCAAGATACGCAATCACCATTTGCCACTTCAATATAGCCATCATGCTTTTTATGCGGTTTAGGAAGTGCGTCTGCAATAGCGCGACCCAAAGAGGGTTTTTCAGCAATATAAAGTTTCATAACCAAGCTCTAACACTGTTCATATAAACAGTAGTCTAGCATATCATTTTAAAACGAGGGGTATTTTTGTCGTTATAAGCTTAAAGCTTTATTTCGCTTATTAACAAAAATATATAAAAGCGGTAGATAACATATAACAACAGTAGCGATATTTATTAAGGGCATAAACGTTTGATACATAACAGTACTATACGATAAATCCCAAAGATGGCGATCTACTAAACGAAATAATTGCAGAATAGGGGCAGCAATAACCACAAGTTGGCCAAGTACACATTGCCACAAATGCACTTTATCTTTCAGGCCCAAATAAGCAATCAGTGCCATCCAAGTAATATCTGTTAATGCCCATACAAGATAACGGTATACATAAATACCATCATCAAACGCCATTAAACTTGAGTAAGTTATAGTACCAAATAAGAAAAAAGCAGCGGTAATAGCAGCAAACCTTAAGGCTAAATAATCCTTAAGGATAAAAAACAACAAAATAGCTGGGCTCAGAATAAGAACCCAGCTTTTACTTAATATACTGACGAAGTACAAAAACCATTCAGGCAAACTAAAAAACCTTACTTAACTTTTTTATCTTCGTCTGTACCATCGCCATTACCAGGCATACTACAAAATTTATTTAACATGCTCACTCCACTTTTAATTACATCTGTTAAGAGAAATGCATTCTATGCTAAAAAAGGGGACAAAACCAATAAATTCTATCTAATATCAATAGGATCTGATTCTTTCGCCTTGCCTTGTAAAATTGATATTTCTACCCGGCGGTTACGTCTTCTATCTTCTCGGGAATCATTCGGCACTAAAGGTCTGGTTTCTGCACGCCCAACGACCATCATTCGGGTCTTATCAAAACCAGCAACTTTTTGCAGTTCACTTGCTACCGCAACAGCTCGTTTAGAGGATAAATCCCAGTTATTAATATAAAGTTCATTAGAGACTTGAAAGTCATCAGTATGACCGGAGACAGTGATTTCACCTGGCACATCTTTTAATAACCGGCCAATATCCTGAATGATAGGTTTAAACTGGGGTTGTAAAAACGCACTGCCCGATGGAAACGAACCATTTTCTCTAATACGAATAATGATTTGCTGACCTAATGACTCAAGCTCAATAGCTCCATCAATAATTTGCTTTTCAAGCTGTTGTGCAATTTTTTTAACTAAGTCATTTATTTGCTCTTGATCGGCAGCAGAAACTGAAGGCGCTGAAGCAACTTCCTCAGAGGTGCTGCTAGACTCACCACCTCGTTTTTCGCCTCGTTGTTCTTGCCGTCCGCCGGCTGAACTTTCATCGCCCGCCTGAAACTCTAGCATTTGCTGAGTCATTTCAACTGTTTGTTGCTGAATAGTTTCAATTGGGGTTGGCTCAGGTTTACCTGGAGTAAACTCCATCGCAATAACTGAGGTGCCTTTTGGAATATCTTTAACTTCAATTTTATTTTGTACACCAAAAGCAAACTTCATAGAGCCTGCAATTTGCTTAAATTTAAGCACATCCATTTCAGAAAACGCGAGTAAGAGTACAAAAAAGCACATTAATAGCGACATTAAATCGGCAAATGTCCCCATCCATGCAGGTAACCCTGGGGGTGGGCATTTACACTCTTCATCAGACATAACTATTCCTCAGTGTTTACCGCGCGTTTAGACTCAGCTAAATAATTTTTCAAGATCCCTTCAATTACTTTAGGATTTTGGCCATCTTGGATGCCTAATACCGCATCCAAAATAAGTCGCTGGTTCATTGCTTCTTCATCTTTACGCAATTCAAGTTTGACCTGAATAGGAATGGCGACAACATTCGCCAAAAATGCCCCATACAACGTTGTTAACAAGGCTACCGCCATGGCTGGGCCGATTGCTTTTGGATCATCCATATTTGATAACATAGCCACCAAGCCGATTAATGTACCAATCATCCCCATTGCGGGAGCAATATCACCTAGCGACTTAAATAAGCTTGCGCCCATTTCATGACGAGTTGTCGTCAGGGAAATATCTTTTTGTAATGTTGCACGCACCACATCCGCATCATGCCCATCCACGAGCATATCAACGCCTTTGCGCATAAATGGATTTGGAATCTCAGCCTCTTCTAATGCTAGAAACCCGCCTTTTCGGGCAGAATCTGCTAGCTCAACCGCCTTTTCAATTAACGCTTCAGGGGGTTCAATTTTAAACATAAACGCTTTAGCACAAACCTTACCAATGCCTAAAAATTGCGACATAGTAAAATTGGATAAAACGATAAAAAGGGAGCCACCAAATACAATAACCACTGAAGGAGTATTGTAAAACATACCGACTTCGCCGCTACTACTCATAAACATGGACATGACAATTAAGCCAATTGCGCCAAGGATCCCAATAATGGTTGCTAAATCCACATTCCCTCCAAAGGTTTTATATTTTTTCTTCGCAAGCGTTGTTATTAAATGTATATCGGCAAGATACTGAAATACTTAAGTGATTTTTATGATAAACGATAAAATTACGATTAGTCCTATTTTAGATCAACATAGGGAATCAATCTAACTAATCAGAATTTATAATTTAAAAAATAACGCTGAAGCGCAGTAAAACCCAATTAACAGCATTTATCTATCAAAAAAACATAACATTCTTTGACCTAGTTTAGCATTCCCCCTAAAATTGGCGTCTAAATTTATTATGTAAGTTGAAAATAAAGATGGCGACTAAAAAACCTGAAAATTTAAGTTTCGAACAAGCACTAGAAGAATTAACAACAATTGTCAGTGAAATGGAACAAGGTGATTTATCGCTTGAACAGTCTTTAAAGCAATTTGAGCGCGGCATTGCATTAGCTAGTGCGTCTTCCGGTAAACTTCAACAAGCCGAGCAAAAGGTGTCGATATTAATGGGTAATGACGAAAAAGCACCGCTTACTCAATTTGATAACGATTTGGAATAATTGTGAGCATAAAAGAACAAATAAAGCTCGCTCAAGATGATGTAGCCAATACACTCAACCTTTATTTCGAACAACCTCTTGAAAGCGACAACACCATAAAAGAAGCCACACATTATAGTCTAATGAATGGCGGGAAAAGATTACGCCCTTTTTTGGTTTATACCACAGGCAAAATGCTCGGTGCTGAAAAACGTGATTTAGATGTGCTGGCAGCAGCGATAGAATGCATTCATAGTTATTCATTAGTGCATGACGATTTACCCGCTATGGATGACGATGATTTACGTCGTGGCCGTCCTACATGTCATATTGTCTATGGTGAAGCACAAGCTATTTTAGCAGGTGACGCACTGCAAACCTTAGCGTTTGAGCTTATTGCTAAGCACACATTTAAATGCTCAACAGAAGCTCAGTTAAAAATGATTGCAGAATTAGCACATGCTTCAGGCTTGCAAGGAATGGTTGCCGGACAAGGCCGCGATATTGCAGCAACAGATAAAGTTATTACGGTTGATGAATTAGAACGTATTCATAAACTTAAAACAGGCGCATTAATAAATTGTGCGATTACTTTGGGCGCACTTTGTGCCCCTAATATTAGCCAACACACTTTAGATAACTTATCTACTTTTGGGTATGCTATCGGGCTGGCCTTTCAGGTTCATGACGATATTTTAGATGTTGAGGGCGACACACTAACTTTAGGTAAGCCTCAAGGGTCAGATATTGCTGCGAATAAAGCGACATACCCGGCTTTATTAGGTATGCTAGGTGCTAAGCAAAAAGCACTAAATTTGATACAACAAGCCCATGAGGCGTTAGCTAATATTGACGCAGACACAACCAGCTTAGCAGCATTGGCAAACTATTTAATTGAACGTGACCATTAAACATGGCTAAAACGTATTAAATCTTAGAACAAAATTATTACTAAATATTAAGCCGCCTCTTAAACTTAGCTTTTTTGAGGGAAGTTAATATTAGCGAAGGATATATAAAAAACCATGACACTTGATAGCAGCAAGTATCCATTACTTAATTTGGTGAACGAACCAGCCCACTTGCGAGACTTAGCACAAGATAAGCTTCCTGCATTTAGCCATGAATTGCGTGATTACTTACTCAATTCAGTATCGCAAAGTAGCGGCCATTTAGCGTCTGGTTTAGGAACCGTAGAACTTACCGTTGCATTACATTATGTGTACAACACTCCCGACGATCGTTTGGTTTGGGATGTAGGTCATCAAGCCTACCCACATAAAATACTAACGGGACGTCGTGACCAAATGCACACCATTCGCCAAAAAGATGGATTGCACCCATTTCCATTTAGAGACGAAAGTGAATACGATACGTTTAGTGTTGGCCATTCAAGCACCTCTATTTCAGCGGCGCTGGGTATGTCTATTGCTGCGCAAAAAGAAGGCAAAGGTCGTAAAACCGTGGCGGTGATAGGCGATGGCGCAATTACCGCAGGTATGGCCTTTGAGGCGATGAATCACTTAGGTGATGTTAAATCAGATATGTTGATTATTTTGAACGATAACGAAATGTCGATTTCTGAAAACGTCGGCGCGTTAACCAATCATTTTGCGCGTATTTTATCAGGTAGCTTTTATACCAACATCCGCGAAGGCAGTAAAAAGCTTCTTTCTGGTGTACCGCCGGTAAAAGAACTTGCCAGCCGTATGGAAGAACACATTAAAGGGATGATGATCCCGGGTACTTTTTTTGAAGAATTAGGCCTAAATTACATTGGTCCAATTGATGGCCATGATGTGAACATGCTGGTTGATACGCTGCGTAACATGCGTAACTTAAAAGGCCCACAACTTTTACATATAAAAACCCAAAAAGGCAAAGGTTACAAGCCCGCAGAAGCCGATCCGATTGGTTATCATGGCGTACCAAAATTTGATCCTGCAACTTCAAGTTTACCAAAATCTAAGCCAAGTGCGGCTACTTTCTCAAATGTATTTGGTGATTGGCTTTGTGATATGGCAGAGCAAGATAGCAAATTGATGGCAATTACCCCTGCGATGCGAGAAGGTTCGGGGATGGTGCGTTTTTCTAAAGAACACCCTGAACAATATTTTGATGTGGCAATTGCTGAGCAGCACGCTGTAACCCTTGCTGCAGGTTTTGCCTGTGAAGGGTTAAAACCCGTTGTGGCTATCTACTCTAGCTTTTTACAACGTGCGTATGATCAACTAATTCACGACGTTGCATTGCAAAACCTACCGGTATTATTTGCTATTGACCGCGCAGGTATTGTCGGAGCCGATGGTGAAACTCACCAAGGCGCCTATGACCTAAGCTTTATGCGCTGTATTCCTAATATGGTTATTATGGCACCTAGCGATACTAACGAATGCCGTCAAATGCTATACACTGGCTATCAAGCCAATTGCCCAGTAGCTGTGCGTTACCCGCGTGGCAGTGCGGGCACAGCAGACATTCAAAGCGCTATGCAACAGCTCGAAATTGGTAAAGCTAACGTAATTAAACAAGGTGCTAAAGTAGCTATATTGTCATTTGGTACCTTGCTTGAAAACGCCCAATTAGCCTCAGATGAGCTCAATGCCACTTTAGTTAATATGCGATTTATTAAACCACTTGATACCGGGTTAATTGATGAACTTGTCGCTAACCACGATATCATTGTAACACTTGAAGATAATGCAATTTCTGGTGGTGCAGGTTCGGCGGTTAATGAGTATTTAGCTACCCAAAAAGCGACTGTAAAAATACTTAACTTAGGTATACCGGATGAATTTATTAAACACGGTACGCAACAGCAAATGCACGATGAAATGGGGTTAGGTGAGCAAGGCATATTAACTTCAATTAAAGCATTTATGAGCTAATACTTATAGTGTTTAATAAAAAAGGAGCCTTTGGCTCCTTTTTTGTTGCTCACTTATAATCTCTAGCGCATCCATACCTTAATATCGGCTAAGCCATTACTTTGTAACAAACCAATTTGCTGTTCAACATTGGGGTTTTGCTCAAACTCAAATGCGTCTAGTTGCTCGTCAAAAGTAATGTTAGCGACGCCATCGCCGCCGCGTTTTTTAACTTGATGTAACGCGATGTCAGCTAAATTAATCGATGTTTCCCAGCTAATAACTTGCCCACCTAACAGGGGTAGCGGATAGAAAGACCAACCCACTGACGCTGTTATATTGGTTGTTTCACCGTTAGGAAGCTGGAAAGTATAATCGGCAATAGCTTGGCATAATTCAGATACATAGCTGTCGATTAAATTACACTTAAAATCGCGCAACAACAGTAAAAACTCATCACCACTCCAACGGGCAACATAATCAGAACCTTGAGTAAGCGAGTTAAGTAACGCCGCTACTTGTTGTAAACAACTATCTCCAGCAATAGGACCATAAGCATCGTTAATGCGGCTAAAGTTATCTAGATTAATAATTAACAACACCAAAGATTTACCTTGAGCCTGCAATGATTGCGAGTTCCGCTGAAAATGCTCAATATCTTTTGGTAGTTGATCAAACAAGAAACGACGACTTCTCAGCCCTGTTAGCTCATCAGAGTGACTAACAAGTTTAAGCTGAGAATTTACTTGGTTTAATTTATCATTCGCTTGGCGAAGCTCTAGGGTTCGTTCAGTAATAAGCCCTTCGAGTACTTGTTGCTTACGTCGCTCTTGAACTTTAAATACCCAAAACACTAAATAAAACAGCAACACAAAACCACTGGTGATCAGTAATCTAAAGTAGATGGTTTCACCAAATCGTTCAGGAACAACAAACGCATATTCGGCTGATTGCGCTTTACCCCAATCCTCACCTTGGCGTTTAGTTTCTAATTCAAATAAAAACATACCAGCGGGTAAATTTGTATAAATTGCTTCTCTGCGGGTATTTGCATAGCGCCAATCATTATCAAGTCCATTGAGTTTATATCTAAACTCAATACTTGCCGGAGCGTAATAATCAATCGCGGTATAGGTAAGTGTCACATCACGCTCATCGGTCTCAAGAACTGGTTTTTCGCCTAAAGCAGCTGCTGCGAGCTTTCGTGATGGCGTCGTTAAGGTTTCTATAGTTGGTTTAAGTGAGCGTAATCCAAATAACTCTACGTCTTTAGGAATTTCTACAACGCCTTGCAAACTGGGATACCAAATAGAGTTATCCATATCAACCACCGCATCATGGCCTAAACCATTACAGCATTGGCTGGCTTTACCATCGAGCTGTCGGTCAAATGAAGAGATCACTTCTTCTACTTTTAGGCTTTCGATGTTGGCTTTAAATTGCTCAACAGGCATACGGTAAACCCCTTTCATGGTGCTTACCCAAATTCGCTTTGAGGTGTCATCGTATTCTAAGCTGAATATAGAACCATATGGCAGTCCATTGGCGGCGTCTAGTTGCTGCCATTGCCCTTGTCCACTGCGATAAAACAAACCATCATTCAACGAACCAATTAAAATACCTACGCCTTTAATGTGTAAAATGCTAGTAACGTACGCACTTTCTAAGGTGGTTTGGTCACCTATTTTTTCTATCCCGCGTTCAGTAAAGTAATACGCGCCTTTACTGGTACCAATCACGCCAAAATTTGGTTTATCTAGAACATAAGTAACAAACTTACTACCTAAGAACGCATTGTACGCAAAAGGGTTTAAGCCATTATAATTTAGACGATATAACCCTCGTCCGGTGCCTACCCAAAAGCCGCCTTTAGTTGAAGTGCTAATTGCAAAAACAGGGTTATCGCTCAACGCACGAGCAGGGAAACTATATAAGGTGTTCGACTCATAGAAAAACAAGCCTCTGCCAGTAGCAACATAAAGGCGATCACCATCAAATTGCAGGTCATGTACCGAGGCATTTCCATACTTGGCACTATTGATAACATTGATAAAGGTTTTATCGGCATCAAAATAACCAATGCCACTTTTATTGGCAATCCATAATTTACCATCAGGTGATTTACTAATCGCCATCACCGCTTCGGTCATTTTAGAAATGGCTGAATGGCGCTCTATTCGCCCTTCGTGAGCAAGCCATAACCCTTCACTAAAACTCGCTAGCCATATGTTATTTTCATCATCTCTAAATATATCGGCAAACCAAATACTCTGATCTAATTGGCTGGGTTCAACCCACTGCCAATCATTAGATTTAGCTCTAAATAATAAACGTCCATAGGTTGATATCCACAAGCCGCCATTACCATCGCTCATAAACTTATACACAGCTGAGTTATTAGCATTGGGAAGTGGAAACGGACGTAGCTCGTCATCTAAATCTAAAAAATAAGCCCCTAACTCAGAAGCTAGGTACAAATTACCATTTAAAAACGATAGATCGTGAACAATGGTTTGCGCTAAACGATCGGGCAAAGCCACTTTAGCGGTTAGTTCTAAGCGTAATTTAGAAAAGTCAGACGAGCTTTGCGTTAAACGTAATAAATTACGGTCGTTAACCAGCCAAATTCCCTCAGGTGAAAGCGCCATTTTACTGACCGATCCCACAATTTGGGTGATAGCTGTGGCGTTTACAATAGGACTAGGGTTATTTAGTTGGTCACGCAGTTCTATTTGGCCTCTGTCTATATAATAGAGCCCATTAGCTGCTATCCAGATACTGCCTTGAGAATCTTCAAGAATATCTCTTACAGGGCCTTTAATATTAAACTCTTGTGCGGTTAGCTTTTCAGGATCGATAACCACAAGACCATTTTTAGTGCCTACCCACAATAATCCTTCGCCATCGATCAATAATTTATTAATACCATTGCTGGGTAAAAATAAACTATTTTGGGTATTATAATTAGTGAAGGTATTGCCATCAAAACGGCTTAATCCAAATTGAGTGCCAAGCCACATATAGCCTTGGTTATCTTGTACTACACTTTTTAGGGATTGTGAGGGTAAGCCGTCTTTGATATTCCATTGTTTAACTACGTAATCAGTAATTGAAGCCGTACTTGGCATGGCACATAACATAAGTACACAAACCAATAAAAATCGCATCATAGTGCTGCCACCTAGTTAAACAAATAATAAATTAAAAGGGTAGTAAACCTACTTTTATCAATGCTTGCAAACAAATAAGCGAAAAAATACCTGCAAGTACATCATCGGCCATAATACCAAACCCACCATGGGCACGTTTATCGAGTATGCGAATCGGCCCTGGCTTTGCTATATCAAAAAAGCGAAACAGTAAAAAGCCAACCAGTAATGTTTGCCAGTTAAGTGCTGCGCCAATCATAGTAATATAGTAACCAGCAACTTCGTCCCAAACAATTGCGGGATGATCATGTACTTGAAGGTCATCGGCTGTTTTTCCACATGCCCAAATACCAAAGATACTTATGACTACTGCAAATACAATTTGTAACCATAGCGGAAAATGCATGGTAATAAAAATAAACGGTAATGCTGCCAATGTGCCAAATGTACCAGGTGCTTTTGGTGCAAGCCCAGTACCAAAACCCAAGCCAAAAAATTGATGTGGGCGTTTTAAATTAAATAATCGGTTTTTATTCAAACCTGCTCCTTGGAAAAGTGCTCAAAACCTTTATGTTCAAAAGCAAACTTCTCACCTTGGTGTAATAACTCTATATTGCCGTCACCACTTTTTATTTGCCCGATACAGCTTGCCTCTACACCGTATTGGCGCAGCTTAATATCTAGCATACTCTTGTTACTATCAGCAACGGTATACAGTAACTCGTAGTCATCGCCATAGTTAAGAACAAAAGGAAGTCGCTGCTCAAAATCAAGACTCGCTTGCATGGCATCTGAGGTGGGGACATTTTCAATATTAATGGTGGCACTAACTTGTGATAAATTTAGCACATGCCCTAAGTCGGCTAGTAACCCATCGGAAATATCAATGGCCGACGATGCCAAGCCTCGTAACGCTTGCCCAGCAGCTACACGTGGCGTGGGGAAATTTAAACGTTTATTAATATCTTTTAAGTGTTCAGGTGCAATCGATAAGCCTTGTTTTTTCGATTCAATCGCCAACCCAGCATCACCAAGCGGACCGGTTACAAAAATCCAATCACCCACTTTTGCACCACTTCTACGTAATGCTGTGCCTTCAGGAACTGTACCTTTTGCACAAATAGTAATACTAAGTGGACCTTGAGTGGTATCACCACCAATGATCTGAACGTTAAAGTACTCAGCAATTTCATGCATGCCATCAGTCAGCTCAGCAATCCATTGTGGATCGATACTAGGTAAGGTAAGTGCAACCGACACCCAAGTAGGCTCTGCGCCCATGGCAGCTAAATCACTTAAATTAACAGCAATAGCTCGATGCCCTAATGCGCGAGGGGAGATATCATGAAAAAAATGCACCCCAGCAACTAAGGTATCTGTGGTTACAGCAAGCTGACAGTTCGCTGGAACTGTGACAAGCGCACAGTCATCTCCAATCCCTAAATTAACATCGCGACGAGTAATGCCACGACCTTTAAAGTAACGATTAATTAATTCAAATTCCTTCATACACAAAAAAGCCGGCCTATGCCGGCTCTCCTTTTTAACGGTTATTTATAACAACTCATCTGATAATAAAAATCAGCTAAAGTTGTTATTACTTGCGTAACTGTTTTACAGCTTTATCAAGTACACCGTTTACAAATTTATGGCTATCTTCAGCGCCAAACATTTTAGCTAATTCAATACTTTCATTGATAGCCACTTTGTAAGGAACGTCTTCACGAAATTTAAGCTCGTAGCTGCTTAAACGTAAGATTGCACGTTCAACTTCGTCTAATTCATCAAATGGACGAGTTAAATGAGGCGATACAGCTTCGTCTAGTTGCTTGTGGTTTACTGCAACTCCACGCGCTAAATCTTTAAAATATTCAACATCAATTTTAGTCACATCGTTTTCGATCAACATTTGTTGTTCGATATCGGCAATTGCATTGCCGCTTAATTGCCATGAATACACGGCTTGAAGTGCTAAGATACGTGCTTTACGTCTTGCTGCTGGTTTCACAAAAATTCCTTAAACTTAAATTTTATCTAACACATTAACCATTTCAAGCGCACCTAAAGCAGCTTCGCCGCCTTTGTTACCCATTTTGGTACCTGCGCGCTCAATTGCTTGCTCAATGCTTTCAGTGGTTAATACGCCAAATGCAACCGGGATATCATACTCAAGTGATACTTGTGCAAGCCCTTTATTTGACTCGCCAGCGACGAGATCAAAGTGAGGCGTGCCTCCTCTGATCACTACACCTAAGGCGATAATTGCATCATATTCTTTTTTTGCTGCAACGCGTTTCGCTGCTAAAGGTAATTCAACCGCACCTGGTACGTAAATTACGGTAATATCATCTTCTGATACTCCACCAGTGCGTTTTAGCTCATCAATAGCACCTGCAAGCAAGCTACTACCAATAAAGTCATTGAAACGAGAAATGACAATGGCAAACTTTTTGCCTGGAGCGTATTTATTACCTTCAATAATTTTCATTTGATAACCCTAAAAATAAGTTTAAGCGATTTCGGTTGCGCAAAAATTGCTGCGCATTATACCACATAAATAAAATAATAGCCTAGCGTGTAATTATTGTGGCTCTACGTAATCAACAACTTCTAAATGGAAGCCTGATAATGCATGATATTTTTTCGGTAAACTCATCAAACGCATTTTTTGGATACCTAAATCAGCCAAAATTTGCGAGCCTACACCTACGGTACGTGAAGTACCTTGGAATTTGCGTGGCGTTACACTCTCGCCAGCATCAGCTGCAGCGAATGCTTTAACAGTCGCTTCTAATTCGTCAGTGCTTTCTTGCTTACCTAAGATGACTAAAGCGCCATTATGCTCAGCTATATACGCCATTGCTTGCGATAATCCCCAACTACGATCAGCATTACGATCAGAGAGTAAAATATCGTTAAAGGTACTTTGTAAGTGCACTCGCACTAACGTTGGTTCTTGTTGTTTTATTTCACCTTTAAGCAATGCATAGTGCAGCTGCCCGTCAATGGTGTCTTTGTAAGTTACTAAGTCAAATTCGCCATGCTCAGTTGGCAATTTACATTTTGCAACTTGCTCAATAGTGGTTTCATTTAAGTTACGGTATTCGATTAAATCAGCAATGGTGCCAATTTTAATATCATGTTGCTTAGCAAATACTTCTAAATCAGGGCGGCGCGCCATGGTGCCATCTTCATTTAGAATTTCTACAATCACTGATGACGGCTCAAGCCCCGCTAAACGCGCTAAATCACAGCCAGCTTCAGTGTGCCCTGCGCGCGTTAATACGCCGCCAGGTTGCGCCATAATAGGGAAAATATGCCCAGGCTGTACAATATCACTTGGTACTGCGCCTTTAGCAATGGCAGCTTGAACAGTGCGAGCACGATCCGCTGCAGAAATCCCCGTCGTAACCCCTTTTGATGCTTCAATAGACATAGTAAAGTTAGTCGAGAATGCTGCACCGTTATTTTTAACCATCAGCGGTAAATCAAGTTGCGAGCAACGCTCTTGGGTCATGGTTAAACAAATTAACCCACGGCCATGAGTCGCCATAAAGTTAATTGCTTCTGCACTTATGTGCTCAGCAGCAATAATTAAATCGCCTTCATTTTCTCTGTCTTCATCGTCCATTAAAATAACCATTTTACCGGCTTTAATGTCATCTATTATTTCTTGTGCGCTGTTTAAATTCATAAGTTGCTCGTATAAGTTGTCAATATCGTTATTTTATAAAGCCCGCTTTAGCGAGTAAGCTCATCGAAATATCTGAACCAGTAGGATGCTCAGCTCCCTTTACAAGGCGCTCTAAATAACGTGCTATTTGGTCGACCTCTAGATTCACTTTGGTACCGACTTGAAAATCGGCTATGGTCGTTTGCCCGCTGGTGTGTGGCACAATCGTTAGTTTAAATTTATTACCTTCAACCGCATTGACCGTTAGGCTAATACCATCAATACACACAGACCCTTTATAAGGAATGTATTTCATTAAATTTTCGTCGGTGGCTAACCAATATTCAGTTGCTCGCGCATTGGTATTTATTGCTGTGATAGTGGCAATACCATCAACATGACCAGACACTAAATGACCTCCGAGGCGCGATACAGGTTGCATCGCCTTTTCTAAGTTAACTGTTTGCCCTAATGCGTAATGTGCAAACCCTGTTAAGCTAATCGTTTCATTTGATAAGTCAGCACTAAAGCCATCTATATGCTTATCAACAACAGTGAGGCATACACCGTTGGTTGCAATACTGTCACCTAACTTAACATCACTCATATCAAGGTTTTTACTTTGGATACGAATAGCTAAATCACCTTGTTTTTTTTGTAATAACGCAATTTTACCTGTCGCTTCAACTATTCCAGTAAACATAGTGCTACTCTTTATATAAAATGATTAATGAGCTTTTTTTAGTGCTGTGATACGTAAATCATCACCAATTGGCACACACTCATTAAAAGTTAAATTAATGGTACTTTGCATACTCATTAACTCTGGGAAATTCAGTAAACTTCTTGCATCGCTACCCATTAACTTAGGGGCAATATAAAAAACAAACTCATCAATTAAATCAAGTTCAGCCATTTTTCCGGCCAATGTGGCTCCCGCTTCTAACCACACATTATTAAACTGTAATTGCGCTAGCTTTTGCAGTGCTGCTTGTAAGTCTACTTTATTGTTCTTTTCGGGTAGTTCGATCTGTTTAACAAAATGAGGCCACTGATGCGATTTATCAACCCGAGTGGTAAATATTATCACCTCGCTTTGAATTGAAAATAAGGCAAGTTCAGGGGTAAGTCTGTTTTGGGAATCAATAATAACGCGAACCGGTTGGCGCAGTGGTAAATTGGTCGGTAAAGAAACCGGAAGTTCTTCTGGGCGTACATTTAGTTTTGCATCATCCATCAAGACTGTATCGGCACCGGTTAAAATTGCACAGCTCTGAGCACGATACAGCTGCACATCTTGGCGCGCAGCGGGCCCGGTTATCCATTTACTTTGGCCATTTTTAAGCGCTGTTTTACCATCAATACTTGCGGCCATTTTACAGGTAACAAAGGGCAACCCCTGCTCCATTCGTTTAAAAAAGCCTAAATTTAATGCCCGCGCTTGCTCTTCAAGTAATCCGTAAGCGACTTCTATACCTGCATCCGCTAAAATTTTAAGGCCTTTTCCTGCAACTTGCGGGTTGCTATCAACCATAGCAGCAATCACTTTTTTCACACCCGCGGCCTTTAGCCCTTCAGCGCAAGGCGGTGTGCGACCATAATGACTGCAAGGCTCTAGGGTTACATAAGCGGTTGCGCCTTTGGCATTTTCGCCAGCCATAGCCAGTGCGTTTACCTCAGCGTGACCTTGACCCGCTAACTGATGAAACCCTTCACCTATTACTTTATTATTCTTTACGAGTACGCAGCCAACATTAGGATTAGGAGTGGTGGTAAAGCGCCCTTTTTTTGCCAGTTCAATAGCGCGAGCCATGTAGCGTTTATCATCCTCTGAAAACGAACTTTGCATGCTCATTACTACTCTCCTAAGCGGGCTATTTCTTCACCAAATTCGCGTATATCTTCAAACGAGCGATACACTGAGGCAAATCTTACATAGGCCACTTTATCTAACTTTTTAAGCGCTTCCATAATGCACTCACCCACCAAATGGCTAGACACTTCGCGTTCGCCAGTGGCGCGTAACTGCGACTTAATAATATTAACTACTTCGTCAACTTGCTCAGTGCTTACGGGGCGTTTTTCGAGGGCGCGAGTTAAGCCATTTAGTAACTTATCTTCATTGAACGGTTCGCGGCTGCCATCTTGCTTGATGACCCGTGGCATCACTAATTCAGCCCCTTCAAAGGTGGTAAATCGTTCGTGGCATTCATTACATTCACGACGTCTACGTACTTGGTGTCCCCCGCCGACAAGGCGAGAATCAATAACTTTAGTATCTTTGGCGGTGCAAAATGGGCAATGCATAACTGTGTGTTTCCGTTTTAAAAACAAAAAATGGCCGCTATTATAGCGGCCATTATCATAACAAAAATGTGTGCAGTTGTGATCTAAATTACTGTTTTACTCTTGGATTAAGCGTAAACAGGTAATTTTGCACAAATTGCTTTCACTTTTTCTTTTACTTGCGCTTGTACTGACTCATCTTCGATGTTGTCTAGTACGTCACAGATCCAGCCAGCTAACTCTTTTGACTCTGCTTCTTTAAAGCCACGACGAGTGATCGCCGGAGAACCAATACGCAAACCAGAAGTAACAAATGGTGAACGAGGATCGTTCGGTACCGAGTTTTTGTTAACCGTGATATTCGCATTACCTAGGGCAGCATCTGCATCTTTACCTGTGATATCTTTATCGATTAAATCAAGTAAGAATAAGTGGTTGTCAGTTTTACCTGATACTACTTTGTAGCCGCGCTCTTGTAATACTGCAACCATTGCTTGAGCATTTTTAACAACTTGAGCTTGGTATGTTTTAAATTCAGGTTGAAGTGCTTCTTTAAATGCCACCGCTTTAGCAGCAATAACATGACATAAAGGACCACCTTGGCCACCTGGGAAAACAGCGCTGTTTAGCTTTTTGTAAATATCTTCATCGCCACACGCAGAAATGATTAAACCACCGCGAGGGCCGGCTAATGTTTTATGTGTTGTGGTTGTTACAACGTGAGCAAATGGCACAGGGCTTGGGTAAACACCCGCAGCAATTAAACCTGCAACGTGCGCCATATCAACAAATAAATATGCGCCTACTTTGTCTGCAATTTCACGGAATTTAGCCCAATCAACAATACCTGAGTATGCAGAAAAACCAGCAATGATCATTTTTGGCTTGTGCTCAAGTGCTAACGCTTCAACTTGTGCGTAATCAATTTCGCCAGTTTCTTCGTTAAGGCCATACTGAATTGCGTTGTATGTTTTACCTGAGAAGTTTACGTGCGAGCCGTGTGTTAAGTGACCACCGTGCGCTAGGCTCATGCCTAAAACAGTATCAAGTGGGCTTAATAGTGCTTGGAAAACAGCGGCATTCGCTTGTGAACCGGCATGTGGTTGCACGTTTGCGTAATCTGTACCAAATAATTCATTTGCGCGGTCTATCGCTAACTGCTCAACCACATCAACGTGCTCACAGCCACCGTAGTAACGTTTGCCCGGGTAGCCTTCAGCATATTTGTTAGTAAGTTGAGAACCCTGCGCTTCTAGTACGCGTGGGCTACAGTAGTTTTCAGATGCAATTAACTCAATGTGCTCTTCTTGACGTGATGTTTCTTTGCTCATCGCGTCAAATAACTCTGGATCAAAGTCCGAAATATTCATGCTACGTTCTAACATTGGGGTCTCCTGGGCAACGTGTATGGGTATTTTTTACAGGCTTTATTGTACGCTTAAAACGACTCTTTGCCTACGCTCTTAAGTTGAGGATATTTAAACAGGGATTGAAACTATTTCACAGCATTTTGATGATGATATTTTTTTATAAACTAATAACAATTTTAAATGAATTTGATTTATTACATTTATTTAGCTTATGCGTTATGCCTAAAGCGACACATAAACAAACAAAAAAAGCGGCATGAGCCGCTTTTCTTAATGTGTTATTTTAACCTAGCTTAGCAAATAGCTCGCTGCGTAAATCGTCGTAATCATTGTGCATATCAATGGCTAAACACGGTTTTGCAAGCGCATCTGCCAGAGGTTTTGGCATGGCTATTTCGGTATTTAATACTTCTTCAACGCTTTCTTTAAATTTAGCTGGGTGTGCAGTCGCTAAAAAGATACCTGCAGCATCTGTTGCTTTATTTTCAACAAGCCCTTGGTAGGCAATCGCGGTATGAGGCTCTGCAATATAGCCAAGCTGTTGAATTTTTTTCATCACTGATTTTGTGCTTTGCTCATCCACACTAACAGAATAAAAATTGTCATAACTAAACCAGTTATTATCTAGCATAGTTTGTACTCGCGGCCAGTTATTAGGTTTACTGACATCCATAGCATTAGACAGTGACTCAATAGTGGCGCTGGGCGTCCACTGCTTATCAAGCATATAACGTGGCACAGTATCATTTTGGTTTGTAGTCGCACTGAGTTTACCTACTGGCATACCAATAACAGCGCCAATCATAGCCGCACACACATTACCAAAATTACCACTGGGTACTGAAATATGCGCTGTAGCACGCTTTTCTTTTGGCAGCTGTGCTATTGCCTCAAAGTAATAACAAACTTGCGCAACTAAGCGGCTAATATTGATTGAATTTGCTGAATTTAAACCAAGTTTTGCTTTTAACTCTTCATCTAAAAATGATTTTTTAACCAACTCTTGGCAATCATCAAAACTGCCTTCTATCGCGTAACAATGAATATTGTCACCGAGTGTAGTAAATAGCTTTTGCTGAGCGAGTGAAATTTTGCCCTTAGGGTATAAAATAACCACATCAATATTTGGCTTATTATAAAAAGCATGCGCGACAGCGGCACCGGTATCACCCGACGTTGCTGTCAATATTGTCACTTTTTCGCCGTGGTTAAACTGCGCTAAACACTCCGCCATAAAGCGGCCACCAAAATCTTTAAACGCCAGTGTTGGGCCATGGAATAACTCTAAGCAATAGGTATTGTCTTCAACTTCCACCAGCTTAACCGGAAAGTTAAACGCACTCTTAACCATCTGGGCAACAGTATCACTTGGTAGCTCGTCACCAATAAGGTGCGATAAAATTTTGCCGCTGCGAGTAACAAAGTCCATATCGAGTAATGCATCAACATCACTTAATGGCGCTAACGACTCAGGAAAAAACACCCCTTGATTACGCCCCAGTCCTGTTTTTACAGCTTCAACAAACGACACTTTTTGTGAATATTCTTTTAAATTATGTAATTGCATGACTCTTGATCCTATAAAACATTTAATTGACGCGTGCCGTCGTTATCTAATTTACAAATATGGCAAAAACCTTGCTCGTTGATGTAATTTTCCTCTAGCCACTGCGCGCATTGCTCTGCCGCTTCAAGCGTTTTACATACACTAAACAAGGTCGGCCCTGCGCCTGAAATACTCACCACTTCAGCACCGAGTTCTGGCAAACTAAGTTTGGCTTGATCAAAACCATTTATTAGTGGCGCACGATGTGGTTCAGCAATATTGTCTTGCATAATACAAAGCGCCTCATCAAAACGTGAAGTCAGTAATAAACTGCTAAAAGCCGATAATCGCTGCGCAAACTCAACCCCCGCATGCATACTTAGCTCTTTTGGTAAAACAGAGCGTGCCTTTGCGGTATTGAGCGAAAAGCCAGGAAATGCGGCAACGTAATACCAGTTTTCATCAACAGGTAACGCTATTGATTTATTCGGAATTAAATCACCGGTTAATTGTAAGCCACCAAGATAACAAGGAGTGATATTGTCATAATGACGTCCACCGCTTACCAAGCCCTCAAAATCGGCCATTAGCTCTATTAACTCAACTTGGCTTAAATTAGTTTGAGCAAACTTATCCAGCGCTGCAAATGCCGCAACAACAGAGCAAGCACTTGAGCCTAACCCAGACCCTATAGGCAGGTTTTTCTTCAACTCTAATTTTACGGCTGGCATATTCGGTGCTACATGTGTACGAAAATGCACTAAACATTGATACGCTAAGTTTTCATTCGCATCGCTTGGGAGTTTATGGGCGTATTCGCCACTACAAATAAACTCATCACGAGGCGCTTCACATATAGTAACCACATCCCCCAGCAAGCTGCCATCAATTGGGGCTAACGCCGCACCGAGGGAGTCAAAACCAACCGTAAAATTACCAATGGAGGCTGGCGCATAAACTTCAATCATAACCGCCCCCTAGCGTGATAGTGTTTTAAGAATATCGGCAAATACACCCGCAGCAGTTACTGCAGAGCCTGCGCCATAACCACGGATAACAAACGGACGTGGTTGGTAGTATTGGCTTAAAATAGCCAGCGCATTTTCACCATCACGAATTACACTTAATGCGTGTGATGAATCTACCGCTTCAATACCTACTTTACAGTGTCCATTTTTAATTGTGCCTACATAGCGAAGTACTTTACCTTCACTCGCTGCACTTTGAATACGGTCGTTAAAGTCAGCATCCAGACTTGGTAGCTTTGTCATAAACTCATCAACATTGTCACCTTGGGCGAAGCCTTGTGGTAATACCGACTCCACTTCTATGTCGCTAAGCTCCAATTTCATACCTGCTTCGCGGGCAATGATAAGTAGTTTACGTGCTACGTCTGTTCCCGATAAGTCATCGCGAGGATCGGGTTCAGTAAAGCCACTTTCTTTCGCTTTAATTGTTGCTTCAGAGAGTGATAAACCATCTTCAAGAGCACCAAACATGTACGAAAGTGAGCCAGATAAAATACCACTAAATTCAAGTAATTCATCGCCAGCACCAAAGAGTGATTGCAAGTTATCAATTACAGGCAAACCCGCACCTACGTTAGTTTCGTATAAAAACTTACGGTTATTTTTATGCGTTGCTGCAATTAAGTCTTGGTAATAAGTATATGAACTAGTCGTCGCTTTTTTGTTAGCGGCCACAACGTGGAAACCCGCATTTAAAAAATCGACGTATTGCGAAGCCAAGGCATCTGATGAAGTACAATCAACTAGCACAGGGTTAACCAAGTGATTTTGCTTAACAAACTGTTCTACTAATTTTAAATCAAATGCTTGCTCTGATTGCGTTAGTTTTTGTTGCCAATCATCAAAAGCAATGCCTTCACCATCAAGGTGTAATTGACGAGAATTAGCCACACCGTATAGGTTTAATTTAATATTACGCTTTTCAAGCCATGCTTGTTGACGTTCAAGCTGGTTTATTAGCTCTTGACCGACTAAGCCACATCCCAATAAAAACACATCGATTGAAGGCACATGAGTGAAAAAGTTTTCATGACAGATTTTAACCGCGTCATTACACAACTCACCATCAATAACCGCAGAAATAGCGCTTTCAGTTGAATCTTGCGCTATGGCAACAATGTTTACTTGTGCTTGAGCAAGCGATGCAAAAAACTTAGCAGCTAAGCCTTTATGTGCGCGCATGTTATCGCCCACTAGCGTTACAATTGCTAAATTACGTTGCACATTTACCGGCTCAATTAAGCCTGCTTTTGACTCTAAGTCAAAGGCCACTTGCAACGCATTCAACGCTAGATTCAAATCACTTTCATGAACACAAAAACTGATGCTAAATTCACATGATGATTGAGTGATCAGTACGATTGACACGTTATCATGCGCTAATGCATTAAATACTTTCGATGCCATGCCCACTTTGCCCTTCATACCAGGGCCCGAAACGGTCAACATAGCTAAGTTTTGTAGGCTTGAGAGTGCTTTTACTGGTTCATCAGATACCGTATCGTTACTAATTAGTGAGCCTTGCGCATCTGGGTTATGAGTGTTTTTAATTTCGCATGGCACTCCAGCTTTTGCACACGGTAGGATAGTTTTAGGGTGCAACACTTTAGCGCCAAAATAAGAAAGCTCCATCGCCTCTTTGTAAGATAGGAAATCAACCTTAGTGGCTTTTTTGATATAACGCGGATCGGCGCTGTATACACCATCAACGTCAGTCCATATTTGGCACACTTGCGCCTCTAAACACGCTGCAGCAATCGCAGCTGAATAATCAGAGCCATTTCGACCAAGTGTTGTGAGCTCACCTTTATCATTACTTGCAGTAAAGCCAGGCATAATGTAAACCGTTGCTGGCGACTCTTTTAGTACCGCTTGAAAACGGGCTTTACTGGCGACTAAATCGGCTTCAGCGTCTATGTGTCCACCCGTTGAAACAATACAGTCTGTTGCTTGTAAATAATGCGCGTTATGATCGGCTAGTAGGCTTTGCATTAGCGATACGCTAACACGTTCACCAAAGCTAATAATAAAAGCCCTGATTTTATCTGGGCAACACTTAATTAGTGCAACCCCATCAAGCTTATTTTTCAATTCGTTAAAGTCCGGCCAGTTTTGAACTGTTCCTTGTCTTTCCTCTACAGCCGCTTTTAAAGCATTGCAGCGGGTAACAAGTGCATCCCACAACGGGTTGAAATCCTGCCCCTGCTCTGCGGCACTAGCCAACGCAACAAGCGAATCTGTCATACCGCCAGGCGCTGAAAGCACCAGTAACATTTCATCTTTTAATTGTGCCTTAGCTAGAGCAGCTACTTGCTCTAAGCAGGCAAAGTCAGCGAGCGATGAGCCACCAAATTTTAAAACGCGCATTTTTTATGTTTCCTCATTCCATAAAACGAAAAAAGGCCTGTGTTCTAAGTGAACACAGGCCTTTAAATTTGTTGCACCGACCTATGCCACTATCCAGTAAGAATGGTGGTTGTAATAATAATGGTCGTTACAAGACTAAATGTTTTCATAAGCTTAAGACTGCCTTAACAAAGGCTATTCTGTCAACCCTAAATTAGAAGATAAAACAGTCTTTTTCATCATGAATTTTATTAATAAATGCCAAACTTATGCAAAACGTCGTTAAGTTGTATTTTATTAATAGGTTTATGAATGAAATCAATTGCACCAAGTTGCGCTACCCGCTCTCGCATTTTTTGTTGAATGTCAGCAGAAATTACCAATACATAAGTTTCTATTTTATTTGCTTTAACTTGCTCAAGCACTTCAATACCATCCACTTCAGGCATGGTTAAATCGAGGCATAGAAGATCAAACTGCCCATGATGCAACTGCTCCAAGGCTTCCTTACCATTTTTTGCCTGTTGAATATCGGCATCTATGCACTCATTTAAACAGCGGACCACTTGTTTACGAGCAACGGTTGAGTCATCACAGACTAAAATAGAAAAACGCACCATAATGACTATTTAATTAAACTCATATAAAACACCTAAACCCACGCTAAAATCAATTTGCTTGCTCAGTCAGCAAAAAGTAAAGAGTATAACCAACATAACTAGCGAGCAGGTTATTTACTGTATCTTTTACTAACGTTATCAATAAAATGCATGAATGCACAATACAAATTAGCAAAATAACTCTACATAATTTACAAACAAGCTGGCTAACACACTACGCTTTATTGTTAAGTTCATGAGGGAATCCTTATTTAAGAGCCTAAAATAACAATATAATAAAATATATGTTTATTTTTAATGATTTATTAACTAATGTTTATAAGCGTACATTAACAGCTGAATAACTAAAGGAAATACAAGTCCCTCATGCCGCAAAAAAGTCTCTCAACAAAGTTACTCACACGAGTTTTATCAGTTTATTTTATACTGACTTTTGTGGTGACCTGCGGACAAATCTTCGCAGAGTATGTTAATACCAAAGATTACATACGCGATGAGCTCGGCACACTGCAAAAAACATTTGGTAGAAGTTTAACCCGAGCAATTTGGGAGCTAAATATAAAGCAAACCACAACAACCGCAGAAGGATTACTTGATATACCTATGGTTGAAGGCGTTATTATCCGTGATGATAACGGCGCTATTATTTCTCAATTAGGCCGTGCACTAAACATTCATAACCTTTACAGCCAGCAACTTGTCCAAGAAGACGTCATGGTAGAGGATACTAAAGCCGGCTTGTTTGGCTATACATTTCCGCTTATTTTTGAATTTTCAGGCCGTGCCACTCAGGTAGGCGATGTGACTTTATTTTCTAGCCGCGACGTGATCTTTAGCCGCATCATGCTCTCTATTTACTTTTTAATTGGCAACGCCATGATTAAAACCACCTTTTTAATCATCTTGTTTTTAATCGCATTTAGAAAGCTATTAACTGAGCCGCTCACACAACTCACTGAGCAAATTGAATATCTTGAATTAGAAGAGCTCGATGGCCAGCACGTTAAAATTGTCACTGATGAAAATAACGAACTGAAAGTAATGGAACGCTCTTTTAACAATTTGATCTCTAAAGTTGTTGAGTATAAAAAAGAGTTAAAACAAACCCAGCATGACCTAATCGAAAGTAATCAAAAACTAGATCAACAAAACTTACAGCTTGAACAAGATGTTGCGCGAAAAACATCAAACCTAAGCCAAGCTATGATCGATCTGCAGCAACAAAAATATGAACTCGAACGCCAAAAAGCAGTATTAACAGAAGAAGTTGACCTACGAAAGCAAACAGAGCAAGAGCTGCTAAGTAAACAAACCCAACTACAAAACTCACTCGATGAACTAAGCTTTGCGCAAGAGCAACTTGTTGGCTCAGAAAAAATGGCGGTATTAGGTGGTTTAGTCGCTGGTATCACTCATGAAATTAATACCCCTATTGGTATTGGCGTAACCGCGACCTCATTTTTGCAAGAGCGCTTAACTGAAATAGAAACTGCATTTAAAAATAAATCACTATCTTCCTCGGCACTGGAAGGCTTTATTAATGATGCAGCACAAAGCGCTCAGCTACTCTCTCACAATTTAGAGCGTGCCTCAGACTTAATCACCAGCTTTAAACAAATTGCAGTTGATCAAGCCAGTGAGGCGCTAAGAACCATTAACTTTAAAGATTACATCAATGAAGTTATACGTTCTTTACATCCGCAAATTAAAAAAACATCCCACAGTATTCGCCTGCACTGCCCGGATGATTTAATTATTAATTTACCTGCTGGGGTGATCAGCCAAATATTTACTAACTTAATTATGAATTCATTAGTGCATGGCTTTGAAAATATAAATAGTGGTCAAATCACCATAGATGTAAATACCGATGAAAACGACTTAGTTATTAATTATCAAGATAATGGTATCGGTTTAAAACCAGCTCAACTTAAGCGTTTATTTGACCCATTCTTCACCACAAAGCGTGATGAAGGTGGCAGCGGCTTAGGTGCTCACATTATTTTTAACCTTGTAAAACAAACACTCAATGGCAAAATTGAAGTCAGTAGCGAACCTAACCAAGGGTTACATTACCGAATTTCGTTCCCTAAAAATATGTCATCCCCCCTGCCACTTTTTAAACTCGATTAGCCGTTTCTAGAAGCGGCTTTTATTGCTATGATTGCACAAATTTTTAAAATGGATCATTTCCCTATGTGGTTTAGTAACCTTATATGCTATCGCTTTAAACAAGACGTTTCGTACACTCAAGAAGACTTTGACAAGGCGTTAGAACAAGATCTATTTCGTCCATGTACTGGTCAAGAGTTGGCAACATTTGGCTGGACAAAAGCATTTGGTAAACATGGTGAAACTTTGTCTCACTTTTCACAAAAAAGCATTTTAGTCTGCGCCAAGCGTGAAGAGAAAGTGTTACCGGCATCTGTAATAAATGAGCTTGTTGCAGAGAAGGTTGATCAGATTGAAGCTGAAGAAAATCGACCAGTAAAGAAAAAAGAAAAAGATGAATTAAAAGAAAACATCTTGCACACGCTACTGCCACAAGCATTTAAAAAGTCGAGCCTACAGTTTGCGTTCATAGACCAGGAAAATGGTTGGGTTGTAGTTAATAGCGCAAGCTTTAATAAAGCTGAAGAGCTTCTGGCGTTACTACGTAAATCGTTAGGCACATTACCGGTTGTTCCTGCGTTTGCTAACTATGATTTAGATGTATTTTTAACTGACTGGCTTACTAATTTTAGTACTCCAGAGGGCTTCGCTATAGGCTCTGATGCTGAGCTTGAAGAAGCGGATGACAGTGGAGCCCAAGTTAAGCTTAAAGGCCATGACTTAGCGTGTGACGAAGTAAAATCGCACCTTGAAAGTGGTAAACGCGTAACTAAGCTTGCCTTGGATTGGCAAGAACGCGTTAAGTTTATGCTACAAAACGATGGTTCAATTAAACGTTTAAGCTATAGCGAAACACTTAAAGAAGAAAATGCCGATATTCCTAAAGAAGATATGGCGGTTAAACTAGACGCTGACTTTATTCTTGCATCTGAGGAAATAAAACTGCTTCTTGAAGAGCTTACTCAAGGCTTAGGTGATGCAGACGATTTAGCGTAAAAGCTTTATTAAACAAATAAAAAAGCACGATACTAATCGTGCTTTTTATTGTTCAAAAATTTAGCTAAACATTTCTTTTACGTCTTCAACCATATGCAAGTATTCCTCACTCTCTAACATTTCTAATGAAGGAAAAATGCCTTTATCAATATAGGTTTGTAACGCCGCAGATTTATCTGATACTTGTAGGGTTCCCTCAAGGATTGCACCAATGCGAATAAAGTCGATATAACTCACTTCAGTAGAGCGATAGTTAACATCAGCCCAGTGCTGTGCAACCTCTACAAACACATCAGGGAATTCCCATGCTTTCATTATTGAGCCACCAATTTTACCGCTTAAACGCTGAATTGCATGCGCTAAAAAACTCGGATTGGCAAACACTTCTGGATGTCGCTCAGCTTCAGTTAAAATCGGTAATACCCCAATATTATAAACCAATGAAGCTAGTGTAATGGCATCACGGTTAAGCGAAGTGTGAGTATTTCTTTTTAAGTAAAACTCCATCAATGAAATAGAATGCGAGGCCACATGCAGCGTTTTTTGCCACGCCTTGCCCATGTATCCCTTTATTAGCTCATTATTAGATACAAACAGCTGCTCCATTGCCATGGCTGTAGCTATATTTTTTATTTGCCTTAAGCCAATACGTGTCACTGCTTGATGTAAGTTAGACACCTTTACAGCACGACCCATAATGGCACTATTTGCTACTTTAATCATTCGCGCAGACAGTGCTGGGTCATGTGCTATTGCATCTGACATTTGCATCAAATTTACATCTGGGTTGTCAGCGGCTTGACGAACCTTAATCGCTACCTCTGGTAACGTAGGTAACACCAGTGTGTCGTTGTTAATTCTGTCAACCAAAATTGTGAGTAAGGCATTTTCTGTAGACATAAAATATCCCTTTGCTTAATGACCTACACTTTACAGCAAGTCTTATATTATTAATTATTTCAAAGCTTAGCAGTACTAAACATATACCCAAAGTAGAAAAAATTGTAGATAATTATTGATTATTTACTAGTGCCTCACTGATTTATGCGCACTAACGCCTAATACTTGCTATTTGCTAGTGGGTTTTGCTTTAATGCAAACATGCTAAGGCACATTAACACGCTTCAGTACCTTAACTTACAGTATACAAGTTATAAAATAGACTTTTTAAAGGCAATATAATGATCTTAAATAAAATTAGCCAAGCAATACTGCTCTCTGGCATCGTTTTTCTTAGTGCCTGCTCTGAGCAAGCACCGTCTTCAAGTAATACGCCGCAAAGCTCAGCGCCAACGGCTTCTCAAACGCCTTCTGGGCCAGCGCTTGTTAATATTGACCGTCAACGCTTAGACATATATACAGACTTTAGTTTACAAAGTGACTTATCACACTTGTCTGACAATCAAAAAGCTATGGTAGCTAAACTTATTGATGCTTCAAAAATTATGGATGATTTATTCTGGAAGCAAGCATTTGGTAAAGATAAGCAAGACTTTTTAGCACAACTAGATGATGAAAAAGTACGTCAGTTTGCTGATATTAACTATGGCCCATGGGATCGCTTAAACGGCGATGAAGTATTCTTATCAGGCTATAAAGAAAAGCCGCTTGGTGCAGGCTTTTACCCAGCCGACATCACCAAAGAAGAGCTTAATAACGCTGATGTAAAAGATAAAACAGGGCTTTACTCACTGATTAAACGTGATGAACTAGGCAACTTATACAGCACTCCTTATTCAGAAGAATATGCCGTAGAGCTTGCTCAAGCTGCTGAGTTACTTAGAGAAGCCAGCAAGCTAGCCGACGACAAAGAATTCGCCAACTACCTAAACTTACGAGCTGACGCAATACAAAGCGATGACTTCCAAGCCTCTGACTTCGCTTGGATGGATATGAAAAATAATCCAATTGATGTGGTTATTGGCCCAATTGAAAACTACGAAGACCAATTATTTGGTTATCGTGCTGCCTATGAATCGTATGTACTAATTAAAGATTTAAAATGGAGCGAACGTCTGGCTAAATTTGCTGCCTTTTTACCTGAGCTGCAAAAAGGCTTACCTGTTGATAGCAAGTACAAGCAAGAAGTACCAGGATCAGATGCTGACTTAAATGCCTATGATGTTGTTTATTATGCTGGGCACTCAAATGCTGGCAGTAAAACCATTGCTATTAATTTGCCCAATGATGAGCAGGTGCAATTAGAAAAAGGCACACGTCGTTTACAGCTTAAAAACGCAATGCGTGCGAAGTTTGATAAAATTTTAGTGCCTATCTCAGAGCAGTTAATTGTGCCAGAGCAACGCAAACACATTACCTTTGATGCATTTTTTGCCAATACCATGTTCCATGAAGTGGCTCACGGTTTAGGGATTAAAAACACCTTAACGGGTAAAGGTACCGTTCGCCAATCACTTCAAGAACACGCTAGTGCTTTAGAAGAAGGTAAAGCCGATATTCTTGGTTTATACATGGTTGAACAGTTACTTAAAAAAGGTGAGATCACTGAAGGGACTTTAGAAGATTACTACACCACCTTTATGGCGGGTATTTTCCGCTCAGTACGTTTCGGTGCCTCAAGTGCACATGGTAAAGCAAACATGATCCGCTTTAACTTTTTTGCTCAAGAAGGTGCTTTTTCCAAAAATGAAGATGGGCTATACAGCATCAACATGGATAAAATGGGTGATGCCATGGCAAAATTATCGCGCCTTATTTTAACTCTACAAGGTGACGGTGATTACGAAAAAGTAGATCAACTCATTGCCACTCATGGCGATATTAAAGCGGAACTTGCTAAAGACTTAGAAAAGTTAAGCAAAGCGAACATCCCTGTAGATGTGACCTTTAAACAAGGTAAAGATGTGCTTGGCCTTGATTAACAAAAGCTAATTAAATAAAAAAGCGTTACATTGTAACGCTTTTTTATTACTTATCAGTATGCTTATTTGTCATTCACCACTTTGCGTACAACCGGCTCAAGGCTTGCCATTCCCCACTGCTTACCGATTTCAATCGCAGACTCTATATCTGTACCTTGCTGGTGGGCTGAAATAGCCATTAACGCGCCAACACGGTTGCTACTTGCACAATGAACAACCACCGACTCACCTTTAAGTTGCTCTAAAAGATTGGCTAACTGCTTTGCATTATCAGTGTTTACGTCTTTTGCACCCGCAATCTCAATTGCGTGGTAGCTCATTCCTAAAGAGTTGACTAACGCGCCTTCATCCCAGTCTTGCTCATCTGCTGCACGTAAATTAATAACATGCTTTACCTTGGCTTGCGATAATTGCTTAAACTGCTCTTTAGTCGGTTGCGCTGCTGAAAAAACCAGGTTGTTATGTGCTGCAAAGTTTTTAATGCTAACGTTATTTACCACATCCGTAGCTACCGGCTGCTCGCTCGCTATTACTGTTGAAACAGCAATGGCTGCTATAAATACACTAGTGCAGAGTTGTTTTATTAATTTCATACTATCTCCTCAAAGTAACCCATTCTGATTTTAAAAATGCGTTTTTAATTGCTCTATCTGCTCATTAGTATAAGGGACACTTGGGAACTTGCCCCATACCGGCGCAGGCCATGCAATATCTGTTTTAAAACGCGCTATATGATGAATATGTAATTGCGGTACCATATTGCCAAGCGCGGCCACATTTAACTTATCAGGATTAAACACCTCAATTAATAAATGACTGAGCTTAGCCGACTCCTGTAAATAAGTAATTTGTTGCTGCTCGGTTAAATCTATTATCTCTTTTAAACCCGCTATTCTAGGAACTAATATAAACCATGGGTATTGGCTGTCATTTAGTAGTAATACCTTACAAAGAGGCCAATCGGCCAGTTCAATACAATCTCTTGTCAGCTCTGGGGCTAAGGTAAATGATGTTTCGCGCATGTTAAATCCTTAGGTTATTTTACTTCACACTTTATAGCATTTAGTTGCAGTTGCACACGCTTGTGCTTTACCATCGGGGATAATTTTATGTAAGTAAAGGCAATCCTGTGTTAAAAAAACTAAAACACCTCTCACTGGCAATCCCCCTGATGGCGGGCGCATTAAGCGTTCAAGCAAAGCCGTTAACGCTTGAGCGTATATTTGATGATCCAAGCTTAGCTGGCAAATCTCCGGTACAACTTAAGTTTTCTCCCGATGGTAGCCGTGTTACCTACTTACAAGGTAAAGCAGATGACTATAACCGCTATGATTTATGGGAATATAATTTAAAAGATAACACCAATCGATTGCTCGTTGATTCAGCGCAATTATTTTCAGGCCCAGAAAACCTGTCAGATGAAGAAAAAGCACGCCGTGAACGCCAGCGTATTTTTGGTAAAGGTATTCTTGAATACAAATGGTCAAAAGATGGTAAAGCGTTATTATTCCCTCTTAATGGCGACCTTTATTACTTCGACTTAAAAACAAAAAATAGTAAAAAGCTGACTAACACTGAAGCATTTGAAACCGATGCGCGCTTTTCTCCAAAAGGTAATTTTGTGTCGTTTGTTCGTGAGCAAAACCTCTTCGCATTAGAACTGGCATCTGGTAAAGAAATTCAATTAAGTAAAGATGGCGGTGGCGTTATTAAAAACGGTATGGCCGAATTTGTGGCGCAAGAAGAAATGAGCCGCATGACCGGTTATTGGTGGGCAAATGATGAATCTAAAATCGCCTTTACTCGCGTTGATGAAAGCCCTGTTCAAGAAGCGATTCGTAACGAAATTTATGCTGATGAAGTAAAGCTATTTAATCAGCGTTACCCATTTACTGGCACTAACAATGTTGACATTCAACTTGGCGTTGTAAAGCTTAATGACCAAGTGATTGACTGGATTGACTTAGGTGAAAATAAAGATATTTATATCGCTCGTGCTAAATGGTTAAACGATAGCAACACCCTGTCTTACCAGTGGCAAAATCGTTCTCAGCACAATTTAGAATTACGCTTTTACAACAGTAAAACAAAACAGCAAACCGTCGCATTAACTGAAAAAAGCGATACTTGGATAAACCTACATTTTGATCTTGAGTTTTTAAAAGATAAAAAACATTTTGTGTGGGCCTCGGAGCGAGATGGATTTAAGCACCTTTATTTGTACGGTAATAATGGCCAACTTATTCGTCAAATAACAGCTGGTGACTGGGTTGTTGATAGCTTAAAAGGCGTAGATGAAAAAAATGGTATAGTTTACTTTGCAGCGCGTAAAGATACTGCGCTTGAAAGCCACTTATACAGTGCGCCTTTATTTAAAAAAGGAGCAATTAAGCGTATAACTGAAAAAGGCCAATACCACAATGTTGTACTGGCAAAAGATAACAAAACCTTCATTGACACTAGTTCATCGGTGAATAAGCCAAATTCAGCAGCGCTGCGCAAAATCAATGGAGAGTTTATTACGTGGCTTGAAGAGAATAAACTAGACGACTCTCACCCACTAACTCCCTTTTTAACCGATTTAGCAAAGCCTGAGTACGGTACTATTACCGCTGAAGACGGCCAAGTTATGCATTACCGTTTATTTAAACCTACAAACATGGCTAAGGGTAAAAAGCACCCAGTTATTGTTAACGTGTATGGCGGCCCTCATGCTCAGCGAGTAACTAATAGCTGGCGTAGTAAAAACTTATACTTTCAATATATGGCGCAACAAGGTTATGTTATCTTTCAACTAGATAACCGCGGCTCTTATAATCGTGGTAAAAAGTTTGAAGATGCAATATATAAAAATTTAGGTGTTGTTGAAGTAGCTGATCAGATTAAAGGCGTTGAGTTTTTACGTACACTTGATTACGTAGACCCTGCACGCATTGGTATTTATGGTCACAGCTACGGTGGTTATATGGCGCTAATGACCATGTTTAAAGCAGGCGATTACTTTAGTGCTGGTGTTTCAGGCGCACCTGTAACTGACTGGGCCTTATACGATACTCACTACACCGAGCGTTACTTGGGTCACCCTGATACAAATGCGCAAGGTTATACCGACAGTGCTGTTTTCCCATATGCTGAAGGCCTTAAAGGCCCATTAATGATTTACCATGGTATGGCCGATGACAACGTGTTGTTTACCCATGCAACAAAATTGTTTAAACAGCTGCAAGATAACAATCAACAGTTTGAAATGATGACTTACCCAGGCTCAAAACATAGTCTTCGCGGTAAACAAGTTCAAACTCATTTACATCAAACTATTACTAACTTCTTTAACCGTAATTTTAATACAAATTAACTAACGTTAGGTTAATTATTCGACTAAAGGCTGATACAAGTATCAGCCTTTTTTTATGCAAATAAGATATATTGAAACGTCAACAAACAATAATTAAATCAATTTGAGCATAGAGTAACTAAAAATCTAAGCCTGAGCGCGCAACTTGTATTGTATTTAAATTAACCGCTAACAACTAAATATAAAAATTCAATATTATGAAAATAAAGCTCTATTAGCCTATATTTTAACTATGCTTATTAAAGAGAAGTAATGCTCTTATACAGGAACATGTTTATGCTAAATCTCCGTCGTTTTACTATATTTCAACGTCTAGCCATTTTAGTAGGGATTGTAATATTTGGTTTAATTGTATTGAGTATTTCGAGCTTGAGTAACCAATACCAAGCGCTCAAAAACGAGCAATACCTTAAAACTAAAAATGTGGTAGAAACTGCATATAGTACTATTAAGCACTATGCAGCCCTTGAACAAAACCAAACTCTTACTCGCCAACAAGCACAGTCTCAAGCAATCGCCTCAATCCGCTCATTGCGCTATGATGACACTAACTATTTTTGGATCAATAATTACCAGCCGGCGATGGTAATGCACCCAATAAAACCAGCTCTTGAGGGAAAAGATTTAACTAATAATAAAGACCCTGATGGCACCCCGTTATTTGTTGAGATGGTTAGCGTTGTAAAACAATCCGGCGAAGGTTATGTGCCTTATAAATGGCCAAAGCCCGGTAATGACAACCCCGTAGATAAAATTGCGTTTGTTAAAGGTTTTGATCAGTGGCAATGGATAATCGGCTCGGGAGTTTATCTTGATACCATAGACAGTGCCTTTTCGCAGCAGCGCACTATCATCATTATCAACGTTGTTATTATGATTATTGTGGTGGTGTTATTTAGCTACTTTATTGGCCGAAGCATTTTAACGCCGACTCGTTTAGCAGCGCAGATGATGAAAGATATCTCTCAAGGTGAGGGGGATTTAACTCGTACTCTCAACGAAAATGGTAATGATGAAATATCTCAACTTTCGCGGTCATTTAATTTATTTGTCTCTAAAATTAGAGAGTCTTTAGTACTAGTTGCCAAAAGCGCAAACGATGTAAACGAGCATGCCCATGCTGTAGATGATTCTAGCAAAACCAGCCAGTCGTTTATTGAGCTTCAAAACGACAGTAGCACCCAAGTAGCCGCTGCAATGGAGGAAATGACTCATCAAATTCATGATGTTAGCCGTAATGCCGAAGCCGCTGAACAAGCCGCAAATGATACTGCCAGTAATGCATCAACGGGCAAAAATGTAGTATCTAAAACGATTACCGCCATTGAAACCCTCTCGAGTAATATAGAAACCGTAAGCAAAGTAACCGCTGATCTTGCTCAAGAGAGTAATAATATTGGTTCGGTGCTTGATGTAATAAGAAGTATTGCAGAGCAAACTAACCTGTTGGCACTCAATGCAGCCATTGAGGCTGCACGGGCAGGTGAACATGGTAGAGGCTTTGCCGTCGTAGCCGATGAAGTAAGAACCTTAGCAAGTCGAACGGGTAAAAGCACTGATGAAATTCAAGCCATGATAGCTAAACTGCAAGAAGGCGCTAAAGCCGCAGTTGAGGCGGTAAAATCTAGCCAAGAAATTTCTATTTCTACGGTTGAACAAGCCTCTTCAGCAAATACATCACTGGATGAAATAGACAGGTTAGTATCGGTGATCACCGATATGAACGGCCAAATTGCAAGAGCAACAGAGCAGCAAACATCGGCCGCAGATGAAGTGAACTTAAGAATTAACGATCTTTCGCAATCAACGGAGCAATCATTAGGTAATACTAAGGATTTAACCCTTGCCAGCGACAAACTCAAACAAAGCAGTGTTGAATTATCTAGCGTGGTATCGCGCTTTAAGCTTAGTTAACTCAATTAAAAAAGCCCTGATTTTCAGGGCTTTTTAAGATCATTTATAGAGAATTATAAACAGTAGCGGGCAAATAAACTGCTTACTGACGCCGCAGTTGGTTTACCATGTTGCCAATCGCCGCCTTCAACGCCACTACCGGCAATATCCATATGCACATAAGGGAGTGGTAAAGTAGACTCATTACCATGCTTATCTAACCCGCCTACAACAGCTAAAAATGCCATAGGGAATTGATGACCGCGCGCTGTGACGGCAGAAGCCGCATTATTACTAGAAAGCACATCATCGGCTAAAGTACGTGGTTTTATAAAGTCATAATCTTCACGACGTGAACGTGATACTTCAGCACCGTCAGCCCATAAATCACCACAATCAGCTAATTGACGTGAAATATTAGCACTACGTGCTGGCCCATTTTCTACATAAGCACCATATGGTCCCATCGCACGTGCAGCATGCCCTGTTAAAGTAGCCACAGTAAACAGCGTTGGGTTTATTTCGTTTACAGCCAAATCTTTCATTTCACTAAGTAAATCACCCATCGCTAGACGCCCTTCGGCATCAGTATTACCAATGCGCACTCGCACACCTTCACGGCTAGTAATAATTTCATCAGGAACAAAACAATCTGAACCAATTGAGTTACGTACCACTGCTAAAAAGGCAATCACTTTAACGCCTTTAGGCTGGTAATCAGCAACTGCTTTCATAAATCCAGCCACAGAAGCCGCACCACCTTTATCTCGACTCATACCTGCCATGTAGCCGCCTACTTTTAAATCTGCACCGCCTGTGTCATAAACTAAGCCTTTACCAACAAACATCAGTGTGCGCGTTACTTCACCCTCTGGTACATATTCAAGTTTAACAACGCGTGGATGATGACGCTCTACTGCATAAGATGCACGAGCAACAGTACTTAGCATCGGATAGTGTTTATCAATGGCAGCCAAGTCATCAATCACATCAACGCTCACTGCGCTATTATTAAATAGTTCGCTACAGTAATCAGCAAAGCGTGGTGGTGCCATACGTTCAGGCTCGGTACCACATAAATCACGTGCAGCATATTGTCCAGCTGCTAATGCATTGACTGCTTTAATCGTTTGCTCATTGGCATCAATTAAACCGATTTGAGTAATTGGCTCAATACCATGACCATGAAATTCACGTGCTTCAAGAGGCTGCCATAATGCTTGGCATGCGCCTAAATAGGCCACTTCCAGCGCGTGTTGGTAACGGCTGTCGGTATTTAAAGCAGGTAAGTAAATAGCGGGGTTAACACTGCCTGACGCTTTAGCCTCGTTAATGGCTAATTTAGCCGCATCAAAATAGCGACGTACATCATCATAATCTCTATTTAAAGGGCCTGTAGGGGCTATCACAACACGTTTACCGGCAATTACTAGCAAGGTAACTTGATTACCTATGCGAGAGTCTACTTGAGCTTGATTTAAAATTGCATCGCGCAGAGGCGTATTTGGTATGTGAGAAAAGTCATCGCTGATAATAATTAGTGCATCGTGTGATGCACAATCTAGGCTTGCACTAACTGGCTGAGCCAGCACTGCTTTTGGATATGCCATAAAAAAGATCCTGTTAGAAAACGTAGCCCCTATTATTATTTATTTAGCAATTTATAACCAGTAAACTGCGGTAATCTGCATACTTACTGGCAACCTAGAGTTACAGCTTTTACACGTCTAAAATACTCAGCTGTAAATTATGCTCTGGTTGGTTTTTAATGCCAACACCTATTCCTAATAAACGCACAGGTTGTTGTAATCCGCGTTGATAGGCTTTGGCGAGTAACTCTTTAAAAATAGCCGTGTTTAATTGATGATTCGCTTGATCTGCTGAGGTCACAACAAAATTAGCAAATTTAACTTTAACACTTAACTTGTTAATTTTATTTTGTAGCTGCTGTTTGTTTAATCTAACCTCGAGCTCACCTAGCAGTTGCGGTAATTGCTCCAAGCACTCATCAAGACTATTTTTGTTGTATTCATAAGTATGCTCCACGCTCAATGACTTACGAATCCGCTCAGTTGAAACCCGCCCTATATGCTCCCCCATACATTTTTGATATAACGACACGCCAAAATTCCCCACATGTTGCTGCATCCAATTAGCCCCTTTTTCGCGAACATCTTGGCCCGTGTACAACCCTTTTAAATTAAGCTTCTCCAAGGTTACCTTACCCACTCCTGGAATTTTACCTAGTGGTAATTGGGCTAAAAACGAGTCAACTTGCTCAGGCAATACTACAAATTGGCCATTGGGTTTATTTTCATCGCTAGCAATTTTGGCTATAAATTTAATTGGCGCAATCCCCGCAGAAGCGGTCAGCCCTGTGGTATTAAAAATATCGGTGCGGATCTGCTCAGCAATTAACGTTGCACTGCCTTTAAATGCAGTACTGTCGGTAACATCTAGGTACGCTTCATCAAGTGAAAGAGGCTCAACAAGATCAGTATAGCGGTTAAATATAGCGCGGATTTGAGTTGATACTTGTTTATAAACAGCCATTCTTCCGGGAACAATAACTAAATCGGGGCAAAGCTGTTTGGCATGATAGTTAGACATAGCAGAGCGCACCCCATACTCTCTAGCAAGATAGTTAGCGGTAGAGAGCACTCCACGGCGACTGTTACCGCCAATTGCCAGCGGTACACTTGCAAGCTTGGGGTTGTCGCGCATTTCAACGGCTGCATAAAAGCAGTCCATATCTATATGAATAAACTTTTTCATCACACAATAACAACTGTTTATTTATACAGCCATTATTGTGGAATCGCTGCTAATTAGCAAGCTTGTTGTTATTTAAAAAGAGCGCCTATTTTTCTTAGGCTTATTAAAACAATACATCCAAAATAAAATTTCTAAAGAAAAGCCTAATAAAATCAAAATAATTGCTCCTGCCTCATTACCCATAGCGTAACAAGTAAACGACGCTATAAAAACGGTGCATGCCAATAACCAATTAATTATATTCTGCATAGTTATCTCCTTGTGTGTTAATAGTTACTATAGTCATGAATTCAAAGAGGTACAATTTTAGCCCTAGAATTTTTGCCAACTATAATTCCCTTGAGCTCATCCGACCATGTTGCTAATCTAAATACTTTAAAACCAAGAGCTATAAATACATGGAAACGTTTAAACAACAACACCCTATTCATACCGACATTACTGTAGCGTGGGGCGATATGGATGCCCTACAGCATGTTAATAACTGTGTTTATCTTCGTTATTTTGAAATAGCCAGAATCGACTTTTTAAATAAATTAAATTTATTTGATACTATCAATGCTAAAGCCACTGGCCCTGTGATCAGTGAAAATAATATTCGCTACAAACGCCCTGTGACGTTTCCTGACACATTAAGCGTAGGTATTACTATCAGTGATATTAAGTCAGACAGATTTATAATGAATTACAGTGTATTCAGTCATGCGCAAAATGCGATAACAACCACTGGCATGTCAAAAGTGGTGATGTTTGACTTTAAAACAGGGCAAAAAGCGACGATCACAGAACCTTTGTTATCGGCTTTAAAAGCAAACTCTGAAAACGAATAATTAGGATTAGTAATGCAATATAGTCAATTAGGCAGTAGTGATATTAGTGTTTCTAGGGTCTGTTTAGGTAGTATGACCTGGGGAGTACAAAATACCCAGCATGATGCTGATGAGCAAATAGCCTATGCTCTTGACCGTGGTGTTAACTTTATTGATACGGCAGAAATGTACGCAGTTCCTCCCTCTCCCGATACTTATGGTAAAACTGAGGAAATTATAGGGAATTGGGTCGCACGTAATTCACAGAAACGAAAAGACATTGTTATTGCAACTAAAATTGCCGGTAATGGGCTTTCATGGATCCGTGATGGTGGTGATATTACTCGCCAAGCTGTTATTGATGCAGTTGATCAGTCTCTAAAACGCCTACAAACCGACTATATTGACTTATACCAATTACATTGGCCAAATCGCCGCACTCCTCATTTTGCAAGGCAATGGCCTGGCATGCTTAAATTTACTGAGGTCGATGCAAAACAACACACCACTGACATGCTTGATATTTTAGAGGGTTTAGATGCGTGTGTTAAAGCGGGTAAAATTAAACACTGTGGACTTTCTGACGACACCCCGTGGGGGATTAGCCAATTTTTAAATTTAGCCAAAGAGCACAATTTACCAAAAATGGTGTCTATTCAAAATGAGTTTAGTTTAGCGCATGCGAAAGATTGGCCTTATTTAATAGAGCAATGTGTGCATGAAGATATTGCTTATTTACCTTGGTCACCTTTAGCTGCTGGACTATTAACGGGTAAATACCTAAATGGAGCGCGCCCTGAAGGCTCTCGTTGGACATTTATGCAGCGTAACGGTATTTTTAGAGATACGCCACAATCACAAAAGGCGACCAAAGAGTATGTTGAACTTGCCCATGAACACAACATGACACCAGCACAATTAGCGCTAGCGTGGTGTAATCAAGTGGATGGCGTTACCTCATCTATTATTGGTGCCACTACTATGGCACAATTAAAAGAAGACATTGATGCATTTGAGCTAACCCTTAGCGACGATGTACTACTAGCGATTGATACCATATTCAGAAATAACCCAATGCCATACTAGGGCTTATTAATTTTTTGGGATTAAAGTTTGTTCTATATAGGGCGATTTAATCACGGCAAGAGGTTTTAAGCCTAGCAGGTGATCAAAAACAGCAAAGTATAAATACGTTTCAATGAAATTGATGCTTTGCTGTTCTTCATGTTTATTTTTTAGGCATTACTAGTATAATACGCAACAAATTTTCTAGGCGGATCTATTTGTAATGCAATCACTTCGTTTTTTATGTCTTGGCATTTTGGTAACTTTTGCTACTTGCAGTCATAGTAAAACAGCAAAGCCAATAGAAGAAATTTTATGGTTACAAAGTAAGACCCCCCCGTTTCATTTAAGCAAAGAAACAAAACAGCTTGGCTTATGCGATGATTTAACACAACAGCTAATGCATAGCATAAAAGGGGTGAAACATACCCGCTTAGTTTTACCGCAAAAGCGGATTAATAAATATATAGATGAGGGTAGGAACGTTTGTTTTCCATGCGCTATTTACAAACGCAGTGCAAATAAACAGTTTTTATATTCATTACCTACAGCGGTTTATCCCCCACATAACATCATAACTACCGCGGCAAAAGCACCTGAACTAATCTCTAAGCATGGAAACCCTATAAACTTAGTGGGTTTACTTGCTGATAAAAACTTCACTTACGGTCAAGCTGATGCACGTCGTTTTTCTGTGCAGATTAACAATATTATTGAAAACTCATTAACTCACTCTAATGTTTCTATGAGCTGGAGTAGTGATAATGAAAGTGGTGTTGTAATGGAGCGCTTAAAACACGGCTCTTTGGATTACTCGCTTGATTACCCATTTATTACTAGCCACTTTAGCAAAGGCAATCAATCAAATATTGTAAACCTACCGATTGCCCAAAATAAAAATAAATTAGTTCCAATAGCCGTTGGTTGTGCGACCAATGCCCCAAATAATTTTGCATCTATGGCAATAAAAAAAATTAATCACGCACTAAAAAATAATATTTTAACCTCAGAGCAATACAAAAATAATCAACAATACTGGTTAAATGAACACTTTAGTGACTTTAATAAAGCCTATAATCAATATGTGCTTAACTTTGATTCACAGACCAATGATGCTCCAATAAACACTGCTGACCAGAGTCAGAATAAAGAGCAACTTTAAACTCTCGCCCGGCGCTTACCATCCCTACGCCAGCAGGCGTGCCGGTCATAATAATATCGCCCTCTTCTAAACCCATAAACTCATTTACCTCTGCCAGAATTTGCGCAGGTTGGTGCAACATTAGCTGGGTTTCCCCGTGCTGAATTACTTTACCATCAATATGTAATTCAAACATAAACGATGTCATTTCTGGCGTTAACTCAATAAAATCACTAAATAATGCTGAGCCATCGAATGCTTTAGCACGCTCCCACGGCAAGCCCTTTTCTTTTAAACTGCTTTGCAAAGCTCGCTTAGTCAAATCGAGTCCAATCCCTACGCCTGCAAGCTGCTTATTTTTTATCACAAAGCATAATTCAGTTTCATAATGTAACGTATCACCGTTATGGGAAGAGAGTAAGGTATTAGTGATCGCGCTATTAGGCTTATTAAAAATTACCATTTGCTCAGGGTGTTCGTTGTTTAATTCAGCAATATGCGCACTGTAATTGCGCCCCACACAGACTATTTTTGAAGGTTGTATGCTCTGCGAAGCCAGCTTTATTTGATTCATTCTCTCACCTGTTAATTACATAATGCATTTAATATTTTGGCATACTCTCAAATTATTAATGCAAAAGCGAATGCAGTTTTATCATGTTTTTGTGACTATTACTGAGCTGAATATAATCAATCACATAGAATGGAATAAAAGTAAGGAGGGACTAATTTGGTAGGTTTTTGTATACGCGGTTTTAAAGCAATAAGCAGGTACATTTAGTACCTGCTTATTGATGGATTATTAATAGATTATTGACTACTTACAAGTAACACTACTTTGCTCGGCAGTATTCGCTGTAATAGCCAGCTTAGCTATAGATACATGCCAATCACCTTGCGTACTTAACTGCCAAGGGATGAACACTTGTGCTAAATCAACACCCTGCTCTGCAAAACAACTTAAGTTGATGTTTAATGTTTGCCATTGACCTGATTGCTCAAGGTTATCGGTAATATCAAACTTACCCTGACAACTTTCGCCACAGCCCATAGCAATCCACAGCGGGCTTGATGCCGCTTTATCTACTTTAATTTGCATTTGCAATTGGCCATTGTTTTCAACGTATGAGCGTAAGTCAGATGGGAATGCCGCGGCTAAATTAACCCCAGCCATCGCTTGGCCATTAAAACGAATAGCGCGTGCATCTTCTTGCACCTCTTTATCAAATGTTTGGATGCTCACCGCACCTAATGACTCGCGACTGCTCGCCACCGTTTTTTGTTGCCCGCCACTTTTTAATACCAACGACCATGGTGCTTTTATAGCACGTTCAAACAACACTAAGTCGTCCAATTGTTCAGTCTGTTGAGTTTGCTCTACCAAGTCATCTTTAAGTACGTTGCTATCACCGTAGGTTAAGCCAAAACCATAAGGAAGTAATGGGCTATAAACTTCGTCGTTGCGGTTTTCATTGTCGATTGGGTTATTCGGCCATGAAAACGATAACTTTCCTTTAAAGTCGTGGTTAATTGAACCGTCTGCATTTTTAAACAATACATCACTAATTGCATCACCTTCACTGCCTGGAAGCCAAATAGCAACAAACGCATCACTGGCATTTAGCTCAGCATTAACCCACATTGGGCGACCGCTAATAAATAATGATACAACAGGGATTCCTGCATCTTTAAACTTTCTCAGTAGCGCTAAGTCGCTTTTATTACCGCGCTGGTATTCTAGGTTATCAACATCACCATTACCCTCTGCATATGGTTGCTCACCAAACACCACAATGGCTACATCTGGGCGTGCTTTGTATTCCCCTTCAACACTCAGCATTGCACTGCCACCAGCTTGCTCTACAGTATCTTTAATACCTGCGTAAATAGAGCTGCCGCCAGGGAAGTCACTGTTGGTATTGCCTGTTCCTTGCCACGTAACGCTCCAACCACCCGACTGCATGCCGATGTTATCAGCCCCTATGCCTGCGACTAATACGTTGGTCTTAGGTGATAATGGCAGTAACTGCTGCTTATTTTTAAGTAATACCAAAGATTCGCGTACAGCTTGTTTAGCCACTGCACGGTGATCGCTACTACCAATAATTTCAGTTTTTCCAGAAAGAGGACGCTTCGCGGGGCTTGGTTTATCAAATAATCCTGCGCGCATTTTAACGCGTAGGATACGCGTTACCGCATCGTTAATTCTGCTTAGTGGAATTTCACCGCTATTAGCTTGGTTAACCAAGTTGCTAAATAGTGGTTTCCACTCATCTGGCGCCATGTACACGTCTAAGCCTGCATTAGCAGCTTGAGCACAGTTACTATTTGAACAGCCTTTAACTTGTCCATGGCCATTCCAATCGCCAACAACAAAGCCATCAAAACCCATTTTTTCTTTTAGTACATCGGTTAATAAGTATTTGTTACCGTGTATTTTATCGCCATGCCAGCTGTTAAACGAAGCCATAACCGTTTGCGCACCTGCACTCAAACCACCTACATAACCTTGTGCATGAAGCGCAAATAACTCTTCTTCAGAGGCGATATTATTACCTTGATCGTCGCCATTGACAGTACCACCATCACCTAAAAAGTGCTTAACGGTGCTAACTACTCGCGTATCCGACAAAAAGTCTTCATCAACAGCGCCTTGCAACCCTTTAACGATAGAAGCGGAATACGCTTTCACTATTTCAGGGTCCTCAGAGTACCCTTCGTAAGTACGGCCCCAGCGGTCATCACGAACCACCGCAACAGTAGGTGCAAATACCCAATCTATACCGGTAACCATTACTTCTCGCGCAGTAGCGGCGGCTATTTTTTCAATAAGTGCAGGGTTGTTTGCAGCACCTAAACCAATATTATGCGGAAATAAGGTGGCGCCAATAACATTGTTGTGTCCATGTACCGCATCAGTGCCCCACATTGTAGGGATTGTGCTGCCATCAAGGGAGTCATCAATCGATGCTTGATACATCTTTTCTGCTAAATCAACCCAATCTTCAGGGGTTGCATGCTTATTATTGTTTGGAAACGAACCACCGCCATTTAAGTAAGAACCAAAACCATACTTACGCATATCTTCAACCGTGATATTACGGATTTCAGGCTGGATCATTTGCGCTATTTTTTGCTCTAGCGTCATGCTCTTTAGCATATCAGCGATTTTTTGCTCCATTTGAGCATCGCTTTTAATACCTGTTTCTATTGTTGGCCAAATTTCTTTTGGACTTGTCGTATCACTAGCACTGTTAGAGGGTTGCGAACAACCGCTGCTGGTTATTACTGCTAGCATCAGCGCAGTGATTGAAAAAGTGCGTTTAATAATCATAGCATTCACCTAAAACTCAAAGAGGAGTTGACGTTGTTTTTTTTGCACCAAACAGCGCGAAATAAGTAATATATAAATAGCAACCAATGGGCAAAATAAGAGCTAATTGCACACCGATGCTATCAGCTAGCATACCTTGTAATAACGGAATAATGGCACCGCCAACAATCGCTAAACATAAAATACCCGAACCCTGCGAGGTGTATTTACCAAGCCCCTGCAGTGCTAAACTAAAAATAGTAGGAAACATAATTGAGTTACATAATCCAACTAATAAAATAGCCCACATAGCCAGTGACCCTTGACCCGTCATAGCAATTAACACAAGTAAGCCTGCTAAAATACCGTGACAAGCTAATACTTTGGCTGCGTTTAATTTTTGCATAATCGCGGCGCCAGCAAAGCGCCCTATCATTGCACCTGCAAAATAATAGCTAATGTAATGTGCTGCTTGTTGCTCTGGTAAGCCTGCAATATGATCAAGGGTTAAAAAGCCAACTAAAAAACTACCTATGGCCACTTCAGCCCCTACGTAAACAAAAATACCAATCGCGCCTAAAATAAGGTGACGATATTTCCATACACTGCCTAAATCAACAAACTCAGTGTCACCTTGGTTTTCTGCTTCACTGTCAATCGCTTTACCTAATTTAGGTAACTTTAAAAAAGCAAAAATAATCGCCAATGTTAATAAACTTGCACTGAGCATTAAATAAGGAAACTTAACTTGTTCTGCTGTAGCTTGACTAATTTCTGACAAAATTAACCAACTACCAAACAATGGCGCAACAGTTGTACCTAAAGAGTTAAAAGCTTGAGTCATAGTTAAGCGCGAAGACGCTGTTTTTGCAGGCCCTAATACGCTTACATAAGGGTTGGCAGAGACTTGTAAAATAGTGATCCCTGAAGCAAGTACAAACAAAGCAAGTAAAAATAGCTCGTAAACATGTGCCTCTGCAGCGGGGTAAAATAGTGCACACCCTATCGCAGCAACAACCAAACCAACAACAATACCAAATTGGTAACCTATTTTACTGACCAGCTTCCCTGCAGGAATTGACATAACAAAGTAGGCACCAAAAAAACAAAATTGTACCAACATTGCTTGGGTGTAATTAAGGGAGAACATTCCCTTTAAATACGGAATTAAAATATCGTTTAGGCAAGTTAGAAAACCCCACATAAAAAACAAGGTCGTAAGCGATGTTAACGCAAAGGTGTGTGTAGCCCCTGGTTTTTGGCTGTTTTCTGCTGCCGGTAGTGGCTGTGTGATATGTGCCATAGTATAATCTCTAATTATTTTTTAATTATCAGATTGTTACCTCTATTTTATTGCGTTTAGTAAAACTTAAAATGCAGATAATAGTTGCAACACCAAATGTAAGCGCTTACATTTATAGCATATAGAGAAAATTTATCAATTTATTTACAAAAATATTGTAAGCGCTTACATTGTTGTATTATGCAATTTATATTGCTTAGCTCTACTGTAAAGCTCATTATTATTTGCAAGCTTAAGGACGTATCTCATTGTGTTTAAAACAATCTCCTTACCAGGCACGTCAGCCCTCTTAAAGCCGCCGTTTATTTTTGGGGTTGCTACAGCCTCTTTTCAAATAGAGGGAAGTTACGATACCCGCCTCCCCTGTATTTGGGATACTTTTTGTAACAAACCAAACACCATTGCAGATAACAGTAACGGCAACCAAGCATGTAAACACATAGAATATTGGCAACAAGATGTACAAATGATTGCTGATTTAGCTGTAGACGCTTATCGTCTTTCGATTTCTTGGCCACGCGTTTTACACCAAGATGGCAGCTTGAATATTCAAGGAATGTCGTTTTATAAATCGCTATTACAAGCTTTAAAAGCGCGTAACATTAAAACTTATGTCACTTTATATCATTGGGATTTACCACAGCATTTAGAAGACAACGGTGGTTGGCTAAATCGCGATACCGCGTATCAATTTGCTCATTACACTCACATAGTAACTCAACAACTAAAGGGCTTAGTTGACTCTTATGCGACCTTAAATGAGCCTTTTTGTAGTGCCTACCTAGGCTATGAAATAGGGGTACATGCACCAGGCATAAAAAGTCAAAAAGCAGGACGCCAAGCAGCGCACCACTTACTGCTTGCCCATGGACTCGCAATGCAAGTGATACGTAAGAATTGCCCCACGATAGAAGCCGGTATAGTACTTAACTTTAGCCCAACCTATCCGCTTACCACTGCTGATCAACGCGCTGCTAAATTAGCTGATGACTATCATAACCAATGGTATATACGGGCAGTACTAGAGGGCTGTTACCCTGAAGTGATTAATGAGCTTGCAAATGATGCAAAGCCCCATATTAGTGATGGAGATATGGCAATTATTAGCCAAAAGATCGATTTTTTAGGGGTTAATTACTATACTCGTATTCATTACAAAAATACCCCAGATCATTGGTTTAGCGAAGTTTCTTTAGAGAATGTTGCCACCACCGATATGGGCTGGGAAATATACCCGCAGGGATTGTGCGAATTACTGCTTTCACTAAATGATCGTTACACTTTACCTAAGGTATATATAACAGAGAACGGTGCAGCGATGGCTGATATATTAATAAATGGTAAAGTAGATGACATACAACGTATCAATTATTACCATACCCATCTTAATGCCGTTCATAATGCAGTTGAGCAAGGCGTTAATGTACAAGGCTACTTTGCATGGAGTTTAATGGATAATTTTGAATGGGCCTATGGTTATGAAAAACGCTTTGGGCTAGTCTATGTTGACTACCAAACTCAACAACGTACCTTAAAACAAAGCGCAATTGCGTATCGTGATTTTCTTAAACAGCGCCAAAAATAATAACGAGTGGCTTTTATGCTGAGTAAAAAAGAAAAAATAGCTTACGGCCTAGGTGACACGGCCAGTAATATTATTTTTCAAACCGTAATGCTGTTTTTAACTTTTTTCTACACTGATATTTTTGGTATTTCGCCTGCTGTTGTGGGCACCCTTTTTTTAGTAGTTAGAGTTATTGATGCAGTAACTGATCCAATAATGGGCGCACTCACTGATGCCACTCATACTAAATACGGTAGCTACCGACCCTACCTACTTTGGCTTGCCATCCCTTTTGCCGTTATAAGCGTGATTACTTTTACTACCCCTGAGATGGATGACGCCAACAAAATTATTTACGCCTTCGTTACCTACACCCTGCTAATGTTAGTTTACACCGCAATTAATATTCCTTATTCGGCACTTGGCGGCGTATTAAGTGGCAATCCCAACGAACGTGTCTCCATTCAATCATACCGGTTTGTATTTGGCATGTTAGGTGGTTTACTGGTTACAAGCTGCACCTTGCCTTTAGTAAAATGGTTTGGCAATGGTAATAACGAAATGGGCTATCAACTCACCATGCTGGTTATGAGTTGCCTAGGTGTGGTGTTATTTTTAATTTGTTTTCGTTACACCAAAGAGCGAGTGAGCAATCCACCGCATAAATTATCTTTAAAAACACAACTTCACGTTTTATGGCAAAATCAGCCGTTTAAAATCTTGTGTATGGCAGCGCTGGTATTATTAACCAGTATGGTATTGCGCACAACGTTGGCTATTTACTATGTAAAATATGTTCTTGGCAAAGAAGATTTAATCACCGAATTTGTAACCTTAGGTATGATTGGTAATATTTTAGGCTGCGCTTGCGCACAACCTTTAAGTAAACGCCTTGATAAGAAAGCGGCTTATGTTTATCTGCAATATATTTCCGCCATATTGAGCTGCATTGCCTTTTTTGTTCCTAATGAACACGTTTTACTAGCGTTTTTAGTGTATTTTTTATGGTGTTTTTTCACTCAAATGGCAACGCCTTTATTATGGGCAAAAATGGCTGATACTATTGATTACGGAGTCTGGCAAAATGGCCTTCGACTCACGGGTTTAGTTTACGCAAGCATCGTATTTTTTATCAAATTGGGGCTTGCATTAGGCGGAGCGATTGCCGGTTGGTTACTTGCTTATTATCAATATCAAGCCAATGTGGAATTAAGCGAGGCAACTAAAAATGGTATTTTAACCTCATTCACACTTTACCCTGCGATTGGTAGTGTACTTGTGGCATTAATAATGAGTAAATACAGCCTAGACAATAGAACCATTAAAAAAATCACTGCCGATTTAACACAGAAAAGCAATTTGTAGCAAGGAATAGTATGGCCACCATTTATGAAGTGTCAAAGCTTGCAGGGGTGTCACTTGCCACTGTTTCAAGAGTAATGAACAACAATGCAAACGTAAGTGATGCAACCAGAAAAAAAGTCACCTTAGCCATGGAAGAGCTGGGCTACCGCCCTAACTCTATTGCGCAATCACTGGCTTCTAATTGCTCGAATAGTGCGGGCTTGTTAGTTTCAGAGCTTAAGGGGCCGTTTTATGGGCCGATGATGAGCGGTATAGAGAACACCCTAAGAAATCAAGGTAAACACGTTATTATTACCGCAGGCCACAGTGACGCAGAGCGAGAGCAACAAGGCATCGAATTTTTAATTAGCCGTAACTGCGACGCACTTATTTTGCATGTTGAAGCTATTAGTGATGAATACTTAATAAAACTCAGTAAAGGCAAAACCCCGTTTGTTTTGCTAAACCGCTATATTGAAGAGCTCGCCGACCGCTGTATTATTCTTGATAATACTAAAGGCGGCTATTTAGCCACTAAATACATTATTGAATCGGGCCATAAAGACATTGCCTATATTAGCGGTCCACTTTGGAAGAAAGATGCCCAAGAACGCTTAAATGGGCATAAACAAGCGCTTGATGAATTCGCCATTAAATTTGATGAAAATAATTTATTTGAAGGTGACTTTGTAGAAGAAAGTGGCTACGAAGGCTTCGCTACACTTTATAAAAACAACCCCGCCTTTACCGCCTTGGTGTGTGCCAATGACGAAATGGCCACCGGTGCTATGGTGAGTGCCAGGGAGCATGGTATACAACTACCTTCGCAGCTTTCCATTATTGGCTACGATAACGTGTTTTTTACCCGTCACGTTTACCCTCCGTTGAGCACTATAAATTACCCTATAGATGAAATGGGAAAAGTGGCTGCACAGTGGGTACTTAGCCATGTGTATCAAAAAAGCGTACACCCCATTCAAACGTTATTTGAGCCCGAGCTAGTTATACGCCAATCTGTGGTTAAACCTTTAGTATAAAGGGAAGCAAAAAGGGTGTTAAACAAGCTGATTGAGCAATGCTAAATTTATTGGTTTTAGCAATACTTGCTCTATTTCTAGTTGCCTGATATGCACAGCATCAGGCTCCATACCACTAATAATAACGCGCTTAATATCAGGGTAATGCTGCTTAATAAACCCTGCCAGCTCTAAACCGGTTCCATCTGGCAAATGCATATCGAGCAATACTTTATCGTAATTACTGTTATGTTCAAGCCTTGCTTTACAGTCTTTAACACTTGTTGCTATATCGGTATCTACATCCAAGCTTTCTAGTAATAGCTGGGTAATTTGCGCGGCATCAGCATCGTCTTCTACTAATAAAAAGCACTTTTTATCATTACTTGGTTTAGGTGCTGGCTGAACCAGCGTAGCTGATTGTTCTTTTTGCCCGAGCCTTAACTCTAAGCATTGATAAAGCAAGTTGGAATCGACAGGTTTGGCAATCATATCGTCAAACCCTAACGCATTGAGTTCGCTATGAATGCCTTTCATAGTCGCAGCAGTTAAGGCTATGATTGAACCTTTAAAACCTAGCTTTCTAAGCTCAATAGCAGCTTCTTTTCCGCCCATTACTGGCATATGGATATCTAAAAATATAATATCGTAGGTTGCGTGCCCGTCTGCTAGCTGTTTTTTTACTTTTTCAAGCGCTTGCTTACCATTATCAGCATAATCGACCGCAGCGCCTGCTGAACCGATTAAGTGACCAACTAACACACGTAAATCGCGTAAATCATCAACCACCAACACCTTACCGCTCACTTGGCAGGGTGCTACTTTTTGCTGCATATTGGGGGTTAAATCAAGTTTTAATAAATTGCGCTCTACCTGTCTGATATCACCAGGATATAAAGAAATGGTAAAGGTTGACCCTTTACCTACGTGAGAGTCTAATGAAATATCCCCCTGCATACGACTAAGTAGTTCAGAACAAATAGCTAAACCTAAGCCTGCACCACCGACTGAACGCGACTCTACATCAGCTATTTGCTCAAAAGGCTTAAAGATGAGAGCTTGTTTTTCTGGAGCAATGCCTAAGCCTGAGTCTTTAATACTAAAAAATAGCATTTCACGCTCATTGACTACTTCAGTCCACGCGTTAACCACAATCTCGCCTTGCTCAGTAAATTTAATCGCGTTATTGATCAGGTTAATAAGAATTTGTCGAACTCGAGTGGCATCTACACGAATGACTAGTGGTAAAGGCTCCAGTGATTCAAACTTTAGTGATAAGCCTTTATCGAGTGCCGATACGCGCATTAATGTAAATACGTCGGCCATTAAGCTATCAAGGTTAACCTCCCCTAAACTCAGTTCGAGTTTATCGACAGCAATTTTAGATAAATCTAAAACATCATTTAGTAAGCTTAATAAATGCTTACCATTACGATAAATCACACCGAGCTCGTTTTCAGCCTGCTTGTTAAAGTCACTGAGCATCAACAACTCGGTATAACCTAAAATAGAAGATAGCGGTGTTCGCAATTCGTGGCTTAAATGTGCTAAAAAGCGATCTTTTGAACGGTTTTCAGCCTCGGCTTTTAAGCGTTCCACTCGCTCATCTTCTACATCACGGCGCGCTAATGCGTAGCGAATAGAGCGAGCAAACCGGCTACCACTCATTTCGTTTTTAACTAAGTAATCAACAGCTCCGGCATCAAGCGCAGCTGAATCGAGGGCATCGTTTGACTGCCCTGTAAGCATAATAATAGGCCCACAAAAACCATTTTTAAGCGCTTGTTTTAAAACACTTAAGCCATCAGATGCCCCTAAGCGATAATCAAGCAAGCAAATATCATGTTGATTTTTACTCAACACTTCCACCGCCTGCTCAGGAGAGCTTATCCAGTCTATGTCAAACACATGGGAACTGAGCTGCTCTAAATAGTCACGAGTTAAAATATAATCATCTTCATCGTCTTCAACCAATAGCAGTTTCGTTGCCTTTGCTAACATAGCGTCTCCTGTTTTAATAATATGCTTAATCGTTAAACGTGCTTGGTAGCTCTACAAACTCAACCCAGTATTTACCCAGCGTTTTCATCAACTCAACTAACCCGTCAAACGTAACCGGCTTAGTTATGTAAGACGCAGCGCCTAGGTTATAACCTTTAACCATGTCTTCTTCTTGCTTAGATGTGGTTAAAATTACCACTGGAATGCCTTTTAGGTTTGGATTTGCCTTAATAGCTTCAAGCGCTTCACGACCATCCATTCTCGGCATGTTTAAATCAAGTAAAATTAAGCCTGGTCTTGGCGAGATGCTTTTATCTACAAACTTGCCTTTGCGCTCTAGGTACTCTAAAAGTTCAACACCGTCTTCAACAAAATGTAATTCATTTAAAACGCGACTTTCAGCAAGCGCATCTTGGGTTAATAAACGATCATCTTCATCATCGTCTGCCATCAAAATGGTAATCGGTTTTACGTTTGTTAATGGCATATTATGCCTCTCCTTGTAATGTGAATAACTCTGCATCCACAGGTAATTTAATGATGAAAGTTGCCCCCTCACCTAGGGTGCTTATCGCAGCAATAGAGCCGCCGTGGCGTTCTACAATTCGACGACATACAGATAAACCAATACCCGTTCCTTTATATTCTGAACGGCCATGCAAACGTTGAAATGGTACAAATATTTTATCCGCGTACTCATCAGAGAAGCCGATACCATTATCTTTTACGGTAATGACATGCCAACATATTTCACTGTTATGATCTTCACTAAACTCACATACTCGTTCAAAGTCAACATTAACAACCGGGTCAACGTTAGGCGCTCTGAACTTCACTGCATTGGAAATTAAGTTTAAAAACAGCTGATGCATTTGACTCGGATCTGCCTGAATAATGGGCATATCAACCGTAACAACCTGTGCATTACACTCATTAATCGCTATTTCTAAATCACCTTTTATATCATTCAGAATGCTGTTTAAATCGGTATCGGTAAAATCTTTACCTCGGGTTGTTACTCGAGAGAACTCTAATAAATCATTAATTAAATTAGACATCCTTTGTGCGGCATTTTTCATGCGGGCAATATAATCTGCGCCTTTTTCACCTAATTCGTCTTTAAACATGCTTTCAAGCCGGTCACTAAATGCTTGAATTTTCCTTAACGGCTCTTGCAAATCATGGCTAGCAACAAAAGCAAACTCTTCTAACTCTCGGTTACTGCGACTCAATTCATCAGAATACAAGGTAAGCTCTTGAGTACGTTCAGTCACTTTACTGGCTAAAGTTTCATTTTGCATTTCAAGCTCGGCACGATACTCGGCCGCATTTTTTAAATTCAACCTAGCTAATAAAAACATACCCAAAATCAATAATGCGCTGGTAACTGCAGTAATACCAAAAGTGATTTTAGCTTCTTTTTTAATTTGTGCTAATTTCGAAAAGTGACTGACTTTAAACAGCAATTCGCGTTCTTGAATGTCACTAACCAATGTGCGAATTTCTCTGTAAAGATCACGCCCTTCATGTGTATTGAGCCTCAGAAGTGCACGCTTTTCCTTATCGTTTAATGCTAATTCAACCGTTTTTTTCAGCTCAGCTATTTTAGCTTCAACCAAGAGTAACAGCTGTGCAATACGCTCAGCCTGCCCGTCAATTTCAGAATGTAAGGCGCTCACATGGTTCGTTTGAGACTTTATTTGTGCGATAGCATCGTAGTAAGGCACTAAATAATCATCCGTTTGAGTTAATAAATACCCACGCTGCCCCGACTCAGCTTGCACTACCGAAAGGTGCAATTGCTCTATCGCCGTGCTTAACATATTAGTGTTATCTAAACTTTGCTGAGTACGCGATAACCCTTGAATAGTGTTAATGGCTAAAAAAGCATTACCCACAATAATACACAGCACTATGGAAATAAATAACGCCCATACTACATTTGCTTTGCCTTGCTGTTTGCGTTTAATCATTTATCATCCTGAATTAATTAGGGTTACTTCGATTCTGAAATAAGCTGCAAACTGTCACTGCACGCTTGGCAATTAGCAATTATTTTATCCAATGCGGCGAGTGCTTTATCTTTTGGCATATCGTTTTCAAGTACTAGCTTAATTAGCTCAGCATTCATCGAAATACGGTTTAGCGGCGCACGTGCGTCGTGTACCAGCTCATTCAAAGGTTTTGCCTGTTGTGGTAATGCCATTAAAGTCCTCGTTTTGTTGTTATTAAATTTGCATGCTGGTTATTTGTATTCGCCAATACCACCATAAGCATTTAAACGGTTGTATAAGGTTTTAGTACTAATGCCTAACATTTGTGCCGCTAATGTTTTATTACCTTGTACCTTATCGAGCGTGGCATGAATAAGCTCTTTTTCAACTTCTTCAATTGTTTGCCCTGCTGATACCTGTTTGTCCTCAGATTGAGTATTAACCCTTGAAAAAGGTGACTCTAAGTTATCAGGTAAACTAATTGTGCTTGTTTGCGGGTCGCTCATAATAAAAGCGCGATGAATAGCATGGCGAAGTTCACGTACGTTACCTGGCCAGTCGTATGTTTGTAGCTCTTTAAGCTGTTCGTTAGCCCAGGCAAACGCTGTACCATTTTCATCGTTCAACTGACCTAAAAACGCTTTTGCGAGTAATGGAATATCTTCTTTTCGCTCTCGTAGTGGCGGTATATCAATTGGAAAAACAGCCAGTCTAAAGTAAATATCTTCACGTAAAATATTATTCTGCGCTAAATCGGTAAGGGAGCGGTTAGTCGCTGAAATAACACGGCAATTTACTGGTAACTCACGATTACCGCCTACTCGTGTTACTTTTTTAGTTTCAAGTACACGCAGTAAGTTAGGCTGCATATCAATCGGCATTTCGGTGACTTCATCAAGAAATAACGTTCCGCCGTCTGCTTGTTCAAACACGCCCTCTTTACGAGCAATGGCACCGGTAAATGCGCCTTTTTCGTGGCCAAATAATTCACTGCCAATAAGCTCTTTTGAAAGCGCCCCACAGTTACTCGCCACCAGTGGACCTTCGCATTTACTAGCATTATGAATAGCTTGGGCTACCACCTCTTTACCTGAGCCACTTTCACCCATAAGCATAACATTAGCATTGGTTTTAGCTACACGCTCTATCATCGTATAAAGCTGTTGCATGGGCGCAGACTCGCCAATAAGCGTGTCAAAATGATGAGTAATAGCGGCGCTTTTCGCTTTTTTTACTGTTTTTTTAGGGCCATTTAAAACCAGTTCTAAGTCTTCGCGTTGCAGCGGTTTTAATAGATGCGACACATTAGGCTCACACATCTCAGCTAAAATACCTTTAACCGAAGGGTGACCTGAAATAAGGGTGACTTTAGGCGATTGACCAATCATTTTTAAGTGATCCAGCAAGTGCAAACCACTGCCATCAGGTAACATAAAATCGAGCAGCACATGATCAAAGGTGTTATTTTCAAACCATTGATGCGCTTCTTTTAAACTGGTTGCTGTATTAATGTTGTGGCCAAGAAACTCAACAATATGGCAAATAACATCACTGAATTCGACGTCGTCATCGACTAAAAGTATATTTAACATGAATAATCCCTGTGCTTTTTCACCATTCTACTTACCCTTTAATGTAAATGAAAGATATACATAATTAAGGTACAAAATGCAGCTGTTTTATTTTTAATCCACTAGTTTAATCATAAGTAGCTGTATAGGCGCTGAAATAGCGCTATTTTATGAGGCTTATTAAATCTCTATTAAAGCAATTAATATAACCAACTGATATAATTTATTTTTATTACAGGAGTTGTTATGCGCTTATTAAAAACCTACATTCATCCCTCAATCAATATTGAGCAAGGTCGTCAATTTTCTCGCCCAACCGCTCGCGCTATTGCATTTAAGCAACAACACATTTTACTTATGTATACTCAGCGCTACGACGACTTTAGCTTACCTGGCGGTGGGATTGACTCACATGAAAGCATAGAGCAGGGATTGATCAGAGAACTAAGTGAAGAAACTGGCGCACAAAATATAAAAGTATGTAGCGAGTTTGGGCTTTACGAAGAGTACCGCCCTTGGTACAAAGATGACTTTGATATTATTCATATAGAATCATACTGCTACCTCTGCCAAATTGATGAGCAACTAGGCCAAGCACAGCTTGAACACTACGAACAACAAAATGGCATGCAGGCTAAATGGGTTGATATTTTCCAGGCGATAGCCCATAACGAACGCACACTTGCAAACAGTGACAAGCAAGGGCTATCGATTATTCGCGAAACTTACCTACTAAAAGCCATTGCGGCACAATTTTTTACCTAAGTGTTTAGGGTTGCGTTTGCGGTTCGCTCAGCGATTTTTTACCCACATAAAAGCGGTATAATCCCAGTAAGTTACTACTTAAAAATAGGCTTTCCATGATTATTGCCACTGGCGAGCTGGCGAAAATATTATGTGTTATCCAAAAAGAGGTTCCCACCACCATACATAACCTTAAGTGCAAATCTCGATTTTGAAATGAAGCGATAGTTTGTATTAATGTCGCCACCAATGCAAAAGCACTAAACCAATCTTGCCAAGTAAAATAAACGGCTAAGCAGCTTACAGCCATAAACCCAAACATAGCCCAAGTATGCTTAAAGTAAATACAGTAAAAATAACGCACCGCGGCAATAAACATTAAGCAGCCGGCACTGTTATAGCCCAATATAAAGAAGTGAGCAGAGGTTAATAATACTGAGGTAAATAAACAGCTTAAAATAATTCGTCGGGATTTAAACTGAAATGAAGCTAAGTCGAGTAAAGTGGCAACTGCAACCAACGATTGGGCAATTAAAAACATAACACTCCAAGGCATTAAGGCTTAAAAATGGGGAGTGTATAGTGCTTTATAAAAACAGCACTTAACTTAAGTTAAGTCGCTTACGAATTCGTGATAACGAAATAGCCGAAATGCCTATATACATTGCCACTTGGCTTAAACTTAACTGCGCCAACCAATGAGGTTTATGTTTGAGTAAATAGCAGTAACGCTGCTCGGGACTATTGAGTAATAAAAATGCTTCTTTGGCTTCTTTAAAAATAAGTTGCTGTGCAATAAGCTGCTGCTTAATCAGTTGATACTGTGCTTGCTCAAATAGTGTTAGTGGTACTTTAATTACATTGGCTTCGTTAATCACTTTTAATTGATAAAACGCAGGAGTTGAGGTCATCCAATTGGCAAACAGCAAAGCAAATTCATTTTTAAAATAAAACTCTTTACACTTTTGCACGCCGTCAATGTCGTCATGAATAGCGCCTAGAACCCCGTCCACAACTAAATACCCATAACTTTGCAGATCGCCTTGTTGCACTAATACGGTATTGGGCGCTATTAGTTGCTGAGGATACTTACCAGCCAATTGCACTTTAAACTTGTTTACTAGTGCTTCATAACTGTCGCCAAGCGATAAAAGTGGATTATCAGACATTAAAAATTACCATTTTTTCATTAAAGCATGTGTAATATCAGCCGCTGATACACCCACCCTAGGAATATATTTTTGGCCACACCATAAAGGAGAAAAATCACTTTTAGCACTTTTTTCAGCTAGAGTTCTTAAGGCTGTTATTGCACTGCTGGCATGTGGAAACGCAGGAACGCCCTTTGGTATAGCACCTAGCTCTTGCATTACTCGATTTTTAATACCCCGAGCAGCTCTACCAGAAAACAATGTAGTCAGTGTAGTCTCGTCTTGTTGTTGATCTAAAATAGCCTGTTGATGCAAAGTTGATGTTGTTGCCTCCTTACATAGTAAATAAGCGCTCCCTACTTGTACAGCACTCGCTCCTAACGCTTTAAACCGCTGTACATCATCGGCTGAAGCAATGCCACCAGCAGCAATAATAGGCAGTGATATATGCTCAACACAACGTTTAATTAACTGCTCAGTAGTTTGTTGTAAGCTTAAATCCATTGATAAAAAATGCCCTCGATGGCCACCAGCTTCTATACCCTGAGCAATAATCCCATCAGCGCCATTTTCACTAAGCCAAATAGCTTCATCTAAAGTGGTAGCCGTTGAAATTACTTTAGTGCCCCAGCTTTTTATTTGCGCCACAATAGCTTGCTTAGGTAAACCAAAATGAAAACTAACTACTGCTGGCCTATAGGGGGCAATAATATCAACAACCGATTGATTTATAGGTTGACGGGAAGCCCCTGCAGTTAAACTTTGCGGGTCAATTTCATACTCTGCAAAATAAGGTGCCAGCATATTATGCCATAGCTGCTTTTGTTCGTTCGTGTAATCAGCAACCCTATGACAAAAAAAGTTAAGATTAAAAGGTTTCGTTGTTTTTTGGCTAAGTACTTCTAGCTGCTCAATTAATTGTGCTGGTGATAACATGGCGCAAGGCAAAGAGCCTAACCCTCCAGCCTCACTCACAGCAAGAGCAAGTTGCTCATTTTGAACACCCGCCATAGGTGCCTGAATTATCGGTAAAGCGGTATTAAACAATGATGGCTTCATTTGAACTCTCCCTGTAACTTTTTCAACAACTTGCACTATTTACCGAACCATAGCAAAAACAACAAGCAAACAACATCTAGATTTTAGTCACAAGTAATGTAAAAACCATTACTAACAGATAGTTATGACTTTTTAATATCTAGAAACTAACTGGCTTTGGTTTTGCACCTATCCTATTACATAATTTGTTAGGAGGTAAAATGAGTAACACAGTTGATACGATCAATCCCGCAACCGAGCAAGTCATTAATAGCTATACGCTGCTTTCTCAAGCTCAAGCAGAACAAGTGATCGAAAAATCTCATGAAACATACTTAAAATGGCGATTAACCTCGTTTACCGAGCGCGCACAACATCTAAATAAATTAGCCTCTTTATTTGAAAGCCAAAAAGAAGCCTTAGCAAAACTAATGACCGAAGAAATGGGTAAAGTCTATGAGCAAGGCTTCCAAGAAGTTCAGCTTTGTGCTGACATTTGTCGCTATACCGCTGAACATGGCGCCGATATGCTTAGCGACGAGGAGCGCGACATGCAAGGAGGTCGTGCAATCATAAGTTATCGCCCTACCGGTGTGCTGCTGGGTATTCAGCCATGGAACTTCCCACTTTATCAAGTTATTAGATACAGTGCCGCAAACATTATGGCGGGTAATACCACCGTATTAAAACACGCCGGTAATGTATTTGGTATGGCTGAAAAAATTGAAACATTATTTCTACAAGCAGGCTTCCCTGAACACTGCTTTAGCAACTTACTGATTGATGGTAAAACCGCCAGCGCCCTTATTTCACACTCGGCTATAAGCGGCGTGACCTTTACTGGAAGCGATGGCACAGGTAAAAAAGTAGCAGAGCAAGCTGCCAAGCATGTTAAAAAAACCGTACTAGAACTGGGTAGTAACGACGCTTTTGTTGTACTTGATGACGCAGATCTGGCTCTTGCAGTTAAGGCTTGTTTACAAGGACGCATTATCAACAACGGCCAAACCTGTGTTGCCGCCAAGCGCTTTGTGGTGGTTGATTCACTCTACAATGACTTTAAAGAAGCACTAAGCCAGCAATTTAAGGCGATAAAAATGGGCGACCCAATGGATGAAGATACTGAACTGGGTCCTATGGCACGCGAAGATTTACGCGACAAAATTCATCAGCAAGTGCAAGACTCTGTCAATGCTGGTGCAAAAGTAATTGTAGGCGGCGAAATACCGCAACAAACAGGTTATTACTACCCCCCAACCGTGCTCGAAAACCTTAAACCAGGTATGCCTGCTTATGACGATGAGCTATTTGGTCCTGTCGCATCTTTAATTAAAGCCAAAGATAACGACGACGCTATGCGTATCGCTAATGATTCGCGCTATGGACTAGGCGGCGGTATATTTTCAAAAGATGAGAAGAAAGCCATTGAACTGGCCAAAAAGTATTTTGACACCGGCATGATTAATATTAATGGTTATGGTTTGGCACAACCAAACCTACCATTTGGTGGTGTTAAAGACAGCGGTTATGGCCGAGAGCACGGCGGCTTTGGGATTCGCGAATTTGTGAATGTTAAAAGCATTATGATTCACAGCTAGTATCAGGTATCAGGTATCAGGTATCAGGTATCAGGTATCAGGTATCAGGTATCAGGTTAGTAAAATTAAATACCGCGCTTGTAGCAAGCGCGGTGTTTTTTTGTCTAATAAATTTAAAAACCTGAGTTAGGCTGTTTTAGAAACTCAAGCTCTTCTTTTGTAGAGTCCCGTCCTAGTATTTTATTACGATGCGGATAACGATTAAATCTATCAATAATCGCCTTATGCTGATACTCAAAATCTAAGTTATTTTTAATACCTAACGCTTTATATAACTTCACTGCTTCCTTATGAATTAGCTTTGATTCGCTGTGCATAAAAGGCATATACAAAAATACGCGTTGCTCATCCGTCAATTCCTTATCAAACCCTTTGGCAATAGCTGCTTGCGCTAACGCTAGAGCTAATGCATCACAGGCAAATGCTGCGGGCTTTTCACGGTAAATATTACGTGAGAACTGATCAAGCACAATAATTTCAGCAAGACTACCTAGCGCACTTTCACGCCACCCAAATAACTCACTTACACTTGCTTGATGATGTAATTCACCAAAACGAGTTTTAATTTGTGCATCAAGCCCATCGTCTTTTTGCCACCACTGTTTAGGATCAAGCTCATTAAACCAAAAGTCGATGATTTTATTAAACATAATGAATCTCTTTGTTAATTAACGCTAAACTAAGTAATTTGCTACGAAAACTTCGCAAACTTAAAAGCCCTATCGTAATGTATTAACTTTCTCTTTCACCTAAAACCTTTAACCTAATATCTGTACTATACCTAGCCCTTTTCAAACATAGGTACTTTGCGTTTATCTGCCTTGCTCATTGCCAGCTCTTGTATATCTTGCTGCTTTTGCTCGCTTGGTTTTGTTTCAAGGGATTGCTGATTAGCATCTTCAAATACCAGTTCGGTTAGTAAGGCAAAATGATCGGAGCCATATTTAGCAAGGCGCTTTATCCTTTTTACACTAAAGCCTTTTGAATGAAACAAATGATCAAGCGGCCAACGCATAAAAAAGTAATTAGCGTGAAAAGTATTAAAAAAACCACGGCCTTTACGAGGGTCTAAAAAGCCACTAATTTGCATAAATAAACGAGTACTGCGTGACCAAGCAACATCATTTAAATCGCCAGCGACTATCGTAGGGCGAGTTGAATCTTTAAGAGCTTTAGCCACCATTATTAATTCGCTATCGCGCGGGCGTGATGAATCTTCTTCGGTTGGGCTTGGTGGCGCGGGATGAATAAAATGCCCCTGCATTTTTAACCCTTGGTGGTTTTCAAATAAAATATGAATAGAAGGAATATCATCTTCTATAAGTGCACAAATTTGTGCATCGAGTATGTTAAATTTACTAAATACATGCATGCCGTAGCGGTTATCTTTTGGGCACTGTACTTGATAAGGGTAGTTTTTTTTAAGCACGGACAATTTATCTTGCCACCAACTATCGCTTTCTAAGGTGATAAGTAAATCGGGCTGATATTTATCGACTAAGTTAATTAACTGCTCACTATGTCGATTCGACATCAGTACATTAGCGGATAAGATTCTGATGCTATGATCACTACTTTTTGGCGCTGTTAATACTTCTTTTTTAGCAAACCAAGTGTAGGGATAAATCCACTTAGCTTGAAGCGCACAAATAATTAAAGCAACAGCCGCTATTAATGAGTATGCAATAAAGTCGATTTGCCACATACCTATTACTGCCACGATAATTACAGCGCTTGCTAGGTAGCACACCTGCAAGCGCACAAAGTCGCAACTACGTATCAAGTAATGCTGACTGTATGACAGGGGTAATAAAGTTATTAATAACAACAAGCCAGTAACTATGACCAATACAGTGAGCATTTATAAATCCTAATAGCGCTGTAAAATAGAGAGTATTTCACGAGTGTCGTGCACTAAGTGAATAATAGTGCGATCAACTTCAACTCGCACTGTGTCTCTTTCTCGGTCTATTACTCTAGCACGCTTATAAATGTCATGCCCAAGGATATCACCTTGATGATAAGATCTGTGCCACCCTGGTGGAGTCCACCCTTGACGAATTAACTGCTTGGCTTGTTTCTTAGAAAGCCATTTTTTATTATTGTATTGGTTATATTTTTGCTTTTTCCAGTGATGCTTGTTTGCGTGTTTATTCGCATGCTTGCCTGCATGTTTGTCTTTGTGTGGTACAGCAAATGCGTTTGTTGCCGTTAGCGCAAAAACCATTACTAAAATACTGATTAGTGATTTCATGGCGATTCTCCAGTGTGATCATTACTGAAGAGTATTAACGGCTAAGCCTGAACATTACATGAAATGAGAAAAATTAACGTTGCTTGTACTGTGTTTTACAATGACTGCGCATAATCGCGGGGTCGCGTAACTTTAGGTGTTTAGTTTTACGCCCAGCATGGCGCTTACGCCATACTTTAAATGACCCGCTAGAGATATGCTCCCGCATAAAATTAACTAATTGAGAGTAATTTAGCCCATACAGATTTTCAATGGCTTCAAATGGCGTTCTGTCTTCCCATGCCATTTCTATAATGCGTGATTGCTGTTCTTGGTTAAACATATTAATTCCAAATTTGGTTGATACGCAAAAGTTAAATTTAGCGATCATCACTTGCTTGTGATGTTAAAAATATAACCTCTTTTCATTTATTAACTTTAATTAAGTGTATGATTAATCTACACACTGAAACCGGAGCTAAAAGGATGTTTACAAAACTACCTAAGTGGGTCGAATATGGTGCGTTTACCCTCGCTTTTATTGCCGGTATGGTAAACGCAGTAGGTTTATTAGGGTATGAACAGCAAGCAATTTCTCACGTTTCAGGGTCGGTGACTTCATTAGCTATTGAACTTACTACCAACATCAAGGCGGCGTTATTTTTAATTGCGATTGTACTGAGCTTTATATTTGGCTCGGCATTAACAGGCTTAATGCTTTCAGGCGGTTCACTTAAGCTAGGCCGCCATTACGATACGCTCTTATTTATTGAGGGTATTTTACTGCTGTTAAGCGCACAGCTACTTCAATATTCTTACCCTTACGCACTTACACTTGCTTCTGCGGCCTGCGGCTTACAAAATGCTTTAGCCACTAACTACAGCGGCGCAGTTGTGCGAACCACTCACTTAACCGGTATTTTTACCGATCTGGGTTTGATGTTTGGTAAAGCCCTAAAAGGAGAAGCTTTTGACAATAGAAAATGCTTGGTCTTTGTATTAATTATTGCCGGTTTTTTAGCCGGCGGAGTGGTAGGTGTATTACTATTTAAACATTACTCAGTGCTCACTTTAGTTTTTCCGGGCATTTTTTGTATTGTTTTATCGATTACTTATCGGGTTTATAGGTTGAGTGTGCTTTAACCAATTCACAAAATCCCCTACCCTAAACTTATCAAATTGCCGATGTGCTGGAATTTATGAAATATTACTATTTACCCCCGTTATTGTTATGCAGTCAGTTAGGTTTAATTAATAGTGCGTGTGCTGAAGATACCGCGCAATCAATTGAACGTATCACCACCACAGCATCGCGTAGTGAAGCGCTTTCCACGCCATTACCACTGGTGATCAGTGTATTAAGTGAATCACAGCTTGAGCTTATAGCTCCTACCCATGTAGAGGAAGCGCTACAACGCGTTGCAGGTGCCAATGTCCAACGTGGGAATGGCCAAGAGTATTTACCGGCTCTGCGCTCGCAAGTACTTTCTGGAACGGGCGCTTGTGGTGGTGTTTTAACCGCAGAAGATGGCATAGCTCTTCGTGCAGCTGGTTTTTGTAATATCAATGAACTATTCGAAGCACATAGCGAAATGGCAGAGCGTATTGAAGTATTAAAAGGCCCAGGTTCTGCACTTTATGGTTCTAATGCAGTGCATGGTGTAATTAACGTTATTACCCCTGATACTACGCAAGGTGCTGGTTTACTAGGCTTTGATTATGGCTCTTATGGTTATGCTCGCTATAAATTACGTGCAGGCCATGCCATGGATAATTCAGGCCTAGGTATTAATGCTAGTTTTACGGATGATAGCGGTTATCGAGATGATGAAAGCGTAAAGCAACAAAAAATAAATGTGCGCCATCGCTATAATAATAACAACCTAAGCTTAGTTTCTGGGCTTACGTATACTAATTTAGATCAACAAACTGCTGGTTATATTAGCGGTTTTCAAAGCTATAAAGATGAAGATATAGCACAGCAAAACTTTGATCCCGACGCCTTTAGAAAAGCTCGCTCGCTTAGGGCTTGGAGTAAAGCAAGCTGGCAATTAGGAGAGAACACTCTAGTTGTTACTCCTTATATTCGTGACCAAAGCATGGACTTTTTTAAACACTTTTTACCCGGCACACCACTTGAAAAAAATAGCCAAACTGGGTTTGGTCTACAATCGCTTTATCAGCATTATGTGAACGACAATACCAACCTAAAGCTTGGTTTTGATGGTGAGTTTACCCAAGCCGATTTTTTACAAACCCAAGATAAACCGACTCAAGGTTCTGCGTTTTTAGTGGCCACAGTGCCGCAAGGTAAACATTACGATTACCAAGTCGATGCCACCTTATATGCCCCATTTGCCGCTATTGATTGGCAGCTAAATAATTGGCTTATAACTGCAGGTCTACGTTATGAGCATATGCAATATAACTATCAAAACAATATGCTTACAGGGCGTACGAAAGAAGATGGCAGTAAATGTGGTTTTGGTGGCTGTCGTTATAGTCGCCCCGAGAGCACTAAAAACAGCTTTAGTAATCTTTCGCCAAAACTCGGTGTGAGCTATCAGCTTAATATTAACAATACACTATACGCTAACTTTTCAAGAGGCTATAGAGCCCCACAAGCAGCTGAGCTTTATCAATTACAACGCGAGCAAAGTACTGCCGACTTAGATGCAGAAATAGCAAATAATGCTGAGTTAGGTATCAAAGGGGTGTACAACAATACTCGCTACGGTTTGTCGGCTTATGCGATGAGCAAGCACAATACCATCTACCGTGACAGTGACTTTTTTACTGTTAATGACGGCCAAACTCGACATCGTGGCATTGAGCTTGAGTTAGCACACAGCTTTAATCAGCACTTTTCGATTAATTTTGCAGGTACTTATGCCAAACATACGTACTCGAATGAGCAAATCATCGGCAGTATTAATATTAAAGGTAACGATATTGATACCGCACCTCGAAAGGTCGCTAATATCGATTTTAACTGGCAAGCCAACGAGCGTGTTAACCTTGCTCTGCAATGGCACTATGTGAGTCGCTATTTTACCGACCCTGAAAACTTACATGAATATCAAGGTCACGATATTTTAAGCTTGCGCGGCCAATGGCAAATAAGCCCACAGCTATTACTGAGTGCGCGAATAATAAATCTAACCAACACGGCTTACGCACAGCGCGCAGATTACACTAGTTTTACTGGCGATCGTTACTTCCCAGGAAAACCGCGTAATGCCATGTTGTCTGTAAGTTACCAATGGTAAAACAAAAAATGCGCTATATAAGCTATATAGCGCATTCTTTTTATTCATTTATTTGCTTATCTAACGGCCAGTACAATTAGACCAGGCACCACAAAGAACGACCCTAACACATAGCCTAATGCAGCTGATTTATTCTTTGTACCAATTTCGGCTAGCTTTTCGGCTAACTTAAGCGGAATTTCACGTAGTACAGGAATTCCGTAAATTAGTGCAACCGCAAATACATTAAACATAACGTGTACTAAAGCAATCGTTAGCGCCACTTCAGCCATAGGCCCTGTGATTGATGTGGCGGCTAATAAAGCGGTAATGGTTGTACCAATATTAGCGCCTAGCGTAAATGGATAGATTTGACGTGTAGTAAACACACCACTTCCCGCAAGTGGGATCATTAAACTCGTGGTAGTTGATGACGACTGAACCATAACTGTTACCGCCGCACCTGATGTTATACCTGCGATAGGCCCGCGCCCAATTGCACCATGCAGTATATCTTTTGCAGTGCCAACCAATGCTTTTTTAAGTAGTTTACCTAATGTAGTTACGGCAAATAAAATCAAACAAATACCTGCTATAACCATCGCTGCACCTAGCATTTTTGTGTCTAGGAAGCTAAATGCATCTTTTATTACACCCACAGCAGGTTTAACAAGTGGTTTAATAAAGTTGTAGCTCTTTAATGATAAGTCAGCATCACCAATAAATAGATGCGACAAAGCAGCTGACATTTTTTGCAGCAAACCAAACATTATCTCAAGCGGTAAAAATATAATAACGGCAAATAAATTAAAGAAATCATGAACCGTTGATGCTGCAAACGCACGTTGAAACTCTTCTTTAGAGCGAATATGACCAATAGACACTAAGGTGTTAGTAATAGTAGTACCAATATTTGCACCCATCACCATTGGAATAGCAATACTTAACGGTAAACCGCCAGCAACAAGGCCCACTATTACTGAGGTAACCGTTGATGACGATTGCACTAAAGCCGTTGCCAAAGCACCTAATAATAATGCAATAAACGGGTTGGTTGCGAATGCAAAAATTTCTTTCGCTCCCTCGGTACCGCCCGACGCTAATTTAAAACCACCACTGACAGTGCCAACGGCTACCAGGACTAAATAAACTAAAAAGGCGATAGCAGCCCAGTTAAGCGTTTTTATTAATAGCGTATTGCGCTTTGATTCACTCATGTTTAAATCTCAGTTTTTGTCTTACCGATTATGGCATTTTGATGACGTTTTTGTTTCAGAGCGCATTAGAACACCTAAATATTACAGAAATATTTCAATTCGATTAACGTGCTTGAGTGAGTAAAGAGATTAATACAAAGAAACAACTCGTGCGCACAGCGCTATTAAAAACAGATAGCAAAGTTACTTTATTATCAGCCACTTAAAAAAGTTACTTTTAACTTAGCATTTCACAGTAATTTACAAATGCCTACAAAACACATTAATAACGGCAATTAAATTATTAATTACCGTTATTGTAATGAGAAAAAACAATGAAGACTTTTAAAAAACTTAAGTAGTTTGGATTAAGAATAACCCCTAAAACCACATAAAAAATCACCATTAGAGGGAAATTCAATTGAGTTTAATTAACCTAAATTGTTTTTTACCTCGCTGTATTAACCAAAAACGTTGATGCAATGCCAAATTTAACTGACTATGATCAGCCGAAATTGTTTCACCATTAATTTTTACTGCGTTTGCAGCTATCAGTTCTCTTGCGGCACGCTTAGAGTTTGCTAAACCACTGAGAACCAATAGCGCGGAGGTGGTTATATTAATTTCAGTAAGGGTTATTACTGGTAAGCCATCTTGTTCTAATTGTGCTAAATCATTTAAATTTAAGGTTTGTACTTGTCCATTAAATAACAACTCAGTGATACGCTGCGCACTTGCCAAGCCTTCTTCAGCATGAATAAAACGGGTTAATTGCTCAGCTAAAATGCGCTGTGCTTGAGGCTTTTGGCCGCTTATCTTATCGTTTGCTTCTATGGCCTCAATTTCTTTAACTGATAAAAAAGTATAAAAACGCAAAAAGTTATACACATCAGCATCTTCACAATTTAACCAAAACTGATAAAAGCGATACGGCGAGGTTTTTTTAGGGTCGAGCCAAATAGCACCGCCCTCAGTTTTTCCAAATTTTGTACCATCTGACTTAGTAATAAGTGGCAGTGTTAAACCAAACACTGTTTGCTGGTTTAAACGGCGGGTTAAATCAATTCCACTGACAATATTACCCCACTGATCGTTACCGCCTATCTGCAAAGTACAATTTAACTCACTATTGAGCTTAGCAAAGTCATACGACTGCAATAAGGAGTAACTAAATTCAGTAAACGACAACCCTTGCTCTGGACGTTGCAAACGTTGTTTTACTGACTCACGGTTGATCATGGTATTAATTGAAAAGTGTTTACCTACATCACGAAAAAAGTCTAATACATCAATACAGCTAAACCAGTCAGCGTTATTTTTTATCTGCAGTGGCTTGTTTAAATGCGGACCAAGTACACTTTCAACTTGGTTTGCAAGCGCTGTCACCCATTGTGACACCGTTTGTTTAGTATTTAGGCTACGCTCAGTGGCTTTAAAACTCGGGTCACCAATCAACCCTGTAGCACCCCCAATTAATGCCACACCTTGATGCCCTGCATCCATAAAACGCTTTAGCATTATTAATGGTACTAAGTGCCCTATGTGTAAGCTACCTGCGGTAGGATCGAAGCCACAGTAAACCACCTGTGGAGTTTTAAGCTTATGGGTTAATTGCTCAATATTACTCACTTGAGAGACTAAACCACGCTGCATAATGTCGCTAAGTAAATGTGCTGTCATCGTATTTCTCAAAATTATCTATAAGAAAAATACTAATTAAACTCAGCGATGTGCACTATATCCCTAAAGGGACATAAACGCGCTTTATTTTGTCAGCATTAAATGGTTTAAAAACAGTCGGAAGAATTCACTCAGTGAAGCAACGTTTAACTGTGCATATATACGTTTACGATGGTTTTTAACTGTACCTAGGGCGATCCCAAGCTGAGAAGCAATATCTGCGGAGTCGCAACCTTGCACAATTAGACAAGCAACCTGATGCTCTCGTTGAGTGAGTTGTTGGTTAGCAAATGATGTGAGGGCATTTTCTATAAGCTGCCCAGTAACTGAACTATTAAATTGATTTAATAGTAATTTTTGGCTACCCCAATGTTGGCTACACAGTGCTTTTATTAAATTAAAATGTGCTATTAATTGCTGCTTTTGCAACGCACTAAAGCGCTGGTTATTGGATAATAAACCAAGGTAAATAACAATCGAGCGACCGTTACCTATATTAGTACAAATACTTAGCTCATCAGTCCAGCCAGTGTGAGTATAAAACTGCTGTTGATATACTTTAAAGGTCAGTTCATCTTGATGACTAGCTATATCAGCGAGCCTAAATACACCTTCCTCAGCTTTACTAACCAGTTCACTATAAAAAGGGTCGTTTACAAACGAGTTAGTAAGGTAGCGCTGAAATAAAAGTTCACGCTGTTTCTCGATAGAATCGAATAAATAAATGGGATGCTTATTTACTCTGCAAGCCAATACAACCGCACAATCAAACTCAACAATAAGGGCAATGTAATTAACCAGCTTTTGCGCAAAACTGGTCCCCTTTATAGCTTGTACACATTGCGCTAACGCATCTTGCTGAGTTAATTGCTGCTGCGAGTCCGACTGCATTATGATGCCATTTTACACTGAGTATTACTGATACAAGTTTGCTTGCTTAATACTGGCAAAATCATTAAAACGCACGCCGTGTTGGCGCATCACTTCAAGGATTTTTTTACTGATCATTTGTCGTAAATAAAACGGCTGATTCGGCACAAAATGATGAATAGTATGAGTATGCCCAAAGTTAAAGCAAAATAAATTAAATGGCATAAACAAACGGCTGGTGATGACGTGAGTTTGTTCAAGCATATTATTAACACCGCCGTAATAATGCATACTTGAAGTAACAAAATTAAGTGAGCTCGAACGCACAATATTAGGCACAATCAGCACCACTATTAGAAATTCAAACACATTCATTGCATCAAGCAGCAATACAGGTGAATTAGCAGCCAGTGGAGTGAAAAAATTAACTAAGTGAAACACAATTACGCTATATAAAATGGCGAAATACGCAGTAGTAATGGGAAAACCTGCATTAAACACTTTAAAGAAGCTAAACCCATTAATTTCTTTACTAAAACGTTTTGCATTAATTAATAAACCGAGTAATCCATCAACAATTACCAAGGCACGTAAAAACGGATTTTTAATACCATTACCTACCAAACGCTCTTCTAAATCTTGCTCAGTACCCGACGTTTTGTGATGATGTAAATGCATCTTGCGACGGTACCATGGGCTTATGGTATTAGGACGCATCAGCCACACGGTTAACATCATAAAATTATGCAAAAATGGTTGGTTGCTAAAGTACTGTTTGTGGATTAAGTCATGCTCAAGCTCATGGGAAATTGAGGTAGCAATGGCCGCTAAAATAATGCATAGCCAAGCGGGAATAATAGCAAAATAATACAGCGTGCCAATTCCGATTAATGCACTCAAAGAAAGTAATAGAATAGCCATTCCTAAGGTATTTTGATGCATTAATAGCGGGTGTTTTTTACGCAGTAATGCTTCTTCAGCCTTAATCGCTTTTACAATGGCTTGAATATTCTGTTTTGCGGTTAGTTGAGTCATGATGTTTTATTCGCAACAAGAGGTTGAGGTATATAATACCCGAGTCAAAACACATTGCATAACTTAGCACACCCGTATCAATGAAAAATACGATTAAAGTCAGGCCTGTGTTTACTATCTAACCTTAGTTCTGGATAAGAAACCTATCTCAAGCAGAGCTTAAGGTTAGGTAAACCAAAACGTTTACAGGCCAAGTTTAGATCAAAACCTACTGCTTATAAAAGTAGCAATGTTGGACACATTTTTTGTAATTAAAATCCGGCAACTCAAATCTTAGGCATAAAAAAACCCCAACCAATTTGGTCGGGGCTATAATCTATATAGCTGAGTATATAATTCATCCTTGAAGCTGCATCCATCGTTCATCCATGAACTCACTTCGAGTCACTGCGAAACTGCGTTTCGGTTCACTCTCACCCAGTGGCCGGACTTTTACTTATAACAGCGGCACCTCACGTGCCGCTCGAGTCCGGCAACTCAAATCTTAGGCATAAAAAAACCCCAACCAATTTGGTCGGGGCTATAAAAAGTGGTACCAGCGGCCGGACTTGAACCGGCACGCCTTGCGGCAGGGGATTTTGAATCCCCCATGTATACCAATTTCATCACGCTGGCATCATTTTTCTTTAACCTTCTAAACACGAGAAGATAAAGAAAAACCACTTAAGAGTGAAAGATTATGTACCCTCTTCCATCTCATTGTCTAGCATTATACAAACAATGAGCAAAGCGGCAAGCGTTTTATGTATTAAGCGTGATCGACCGCTTAACATTTAGGCAACCATTAACATTTGAACCAATAGCTGGTTAAGCACGTAGCGTAATAGGTAGTATTTAGCGGCTTATTTGCTAAACTATCGCGCACATTAACAGTGAGAGTATATTTATGTCGGCTGAGTTTCCACGAGCAGGGTTTTGGCGTCGTTTTGCGTCATTGGTGTACGACACATTAGCTATTATCGCTTTTGCGATGCTAACGGTGGTATTGTATTTATTTGCTATCCAAGGACTTATTTCCCTTGATGTTATTGCCCTCAATGGCGCTGAAGATGTATCTGCACGTATTCAAGATTCACTATTACTTTCTGGTATTCGTAGCTCGCTGCTAGTGCTTGTTGGCTTGGTATTTTTTGGTTATTTTTGGACGAAAAGTGGGCAAACAATTGGTATGCGAGCATGGCGCTTAAAAGTACAAACCAACCAAGGAAGTTTAATTAGCTGGCCACAAGCTATTATCCGCAGTATCAGCGCATTCCTTGGTTTAGGAAATTTAGTAGTATTAGTCGACTTTAAAAATAAAAAAGCACTACAAGATTACTTATCAAAAACCGAAGTGGTTACGCTCACCAAAGAAGAAAATAAACGCGTGTATCGCGAACTAGATTAATACTTAATCTAGTGAATTGGTATAAGCTAAAGCATAAAAAACGCGGCACTTTTAAAAAAGGCCGCGTTTTTTATTTAAGCTTTAAGTCTAGCTACACCCGCTTATTCATCAAATAAGCTGCAAACCCAGTAAATAAAATGCTCGGTAGAACGGCGCCTACAATGGCTGGGATTTGATATACCATTACCACAGGGCCAAATATCTCATTAGTTAAGTGAAACACTATCCCCGTTACCACTCCCATGATAATTCGTGCCCCCATAGTTACGGTTCGCAGCGGACCAAATATAAACGATAAGGCAACCAACAACATCACAGCAATAGACACTGGCTGCATTAATTTACGCCATAGTGCTAAATCATAGGTACTTGTATCTTGCTCATTTTGCTGTAAATAAGCTAAATATGACCACAACCCTGAAAATGACAGTGACTCTGGTTTTACTGAAACCACGCCAAGTTTTTCACCGGTCAGCTGAGATGAGTAAAACTCTTCAGTAACTTGCTCCGTGGTAATTAGCTCTTCACTGATCAATACTTTGTTCACATCGCGCAGTAGCCAGCCATTATCACGCCCTACTGCTTCTTTTGCTTTAGTAATTTGTGTAAGTTGCAACGACTTATCAAAGTGGTACATATTTACGCCGCGCAGCATGCCATTTTGGTCAACATCTTCAATATTAATAAAGTTACTGCCATCTTTAGCCCACACGCCTTTTTGTGCATTAAATACATCCCCGCCATGAATAGCTTGGTTACGCATTTCTTTGGCGTGCAGCTGAGCAGCGGGCGCCCCCCACTCACCTAGCGCCATTACGCACAGCGCCATAAAAATTGCGGTTTTCATTACCGAGCCAATGATTTGTAAACGCGACATACCCGCGGCTTGCATTACTACCAACTCACTATTAGAAGCTAAAGCGCCTAACCCAGTTAAGCCACCAATAAGTGCTGCCATTGGGAAAAACACCACTAAATCGCCGGGCATACTATAAATGGTATATAGCAAGGCGGTCATAATATCGTAACTACCACGGCCAACCGATTTAAGTTGCTCTATAAATTTTATTAAAGTACTGATCCCCACCAACACCATTAGTGCAAATCCAGTCGTTTGCATAATGCTACGGCCTAAATACCAATCAAGCGTTTTCATCATATGTGTTGCTCCCGTTTAGTCACGACAGCCTTCAGCCAAACACCTAATGGGCGGCCTTTAATAATTAATAAACTACCTATAAATAATGCACTTAGGTGAATCCACCATAGGCCAATAGAGGGCGGAATTTTCCCATCTTCTACCGCAAACTTAGCCGCGTTGAGTAAAATGAAATACCCTAAATATAAGCTCAAAGCAGGCACTAATTTAGCAAATTTACCTTGGCGTGGATTAACAACGCTCAGGGGTACTGCTAGTAAAGTTAATAATGGAATAGATAACGGAATAGCTAAACGCCATTGCCACTGTGCAATTGCTTCTGGAGTGTTAATAGACATTAACTCATGAGTTGGCACGGCTTCTAACTTACGACGTTGATGTTCTATTTCTTGCTCGCGAATTTGTACGCTGTAACCATCAAACTCAGTTAAGTTAAGTGAAGGCGCTTCGCCGTCAGTTTCATAGCGCTTACCATCAGTGAGCACTAACTGCTGCTCACCATTTTGCGCTTCAATAACAACGCCCTGCTCGGCATAAACTAAACGCGCTAGGTCACTTTTTTCACTATCGGGTAGTTGTGCCACAAAAACTTTGTTGAGCTCTTTGCCGCCATTTTCAATGTTATGAATAAACACCACGGCTTTTTCGTTACCGGTTTGTTGAAAACGTCCAGCTCGAAGTGCAGATAAACCAGCATCAGCCTTGGCTTGCTCTTTAAGTTGATATTCTTGTTCGCTTGCCCACGGTGCAATATACAAAGTAAGTACCGCGGCCAACAACGCTAAGATGACACTTGAAATTAGCGTAATACGCACTACATACCACTCACTCACGCCACAGGCTTTAAGTACTGTCATTTCACTGTCGGCGTAAATCCGGCTGTAAGCTAAAATAATTCCTAAAAATAAGCTCAGAGGCAAAATTAACGATGCCAACTGCGGCAATTTAAGCGCAATCATGGCAAACACAAGCTTTGCTGGGATACTACCTTCTGAGGCATCACCAAGAATGACAACAAACTTTTGCGACAAGAATATGGTCATTAAAGTTAAAAATACGGCGACCTGCGATTTTAAAACCTCAGTGGTCAAATAACGGAAAATTAGCAACATTCGCCCCTGTTAAACATGGAATTTCAATTTAGTAATAAAAAACAATGAGTGAACTAGTTAATTCACTCATTTTAAATGAGTATTAAGCACATATTATAAGCCATCAATATTAATTATCCTACCTAACATCACGATATAATGTTGCATTAGTAACCCTTAAGCATATAAAGTTCAAATACACAGTAAGAGTCGAGTAAAATCTACTAATATTAGCGCTAGACCTAAAAATTTAGGTAAAAAGACTAGAAAACACATTTTTAGTCCCAACTTAGCTTCTATAGATGACTCAAAATCAGGAGTGACAATGGAATTCAACGTAAAAAGTGGTAGCCCAGAAAAACAACGCAGTGCATGTATTGTTGTTGGCGTATACGAACCACGCAGGTTATCCCCCATTGGTGAACAACTTGATAAAATCAGCGATGGTTATATCTCAAATTTATTACGCCGTGGCGACTTAGAAGGTAAGCCTGGGCAAGTATTACTATTACACCATGTACCTAATATTTTAAGCGAACGTATTCTACTCGTTGGCTGCGGTAAAGAACGCGAACTAGACGATAAACAATATAAACAAATTATTTCAAAAACTATCAACACCTTAAATGAAACAGGCTCGATGGAAGCAGTGTGCTTTTTAACTGAGCAACACGTTAAAGGCCGTGATACCTATTGGAAAGTGCGTCAAGCGGTAGAAACAACCCAAGACTGTTTATACACCTTCAATCAGCTAAAAAGTAAGAAAGTAGACCCACGTCGTCCACTGCGTAAAATGGTATTTAACGTTCCTACGCGCCGCGAACTGACTATAGGTGAAAGTGCCATTGAGCATGGCCTAGCGATTGCTGCTGGTAGCAAATTATGCAAAGACGTTGCCAATATGCCGCCTAATATTTGTAATCCAGCGTATCTCGGCGAGCAAGCCAAAGAACTTGAGACTAATTTTGACAACATCACTGTTGAGCTGATTGGCGAAGATAAAATGGCAGAACTAGGTATGAACTCATATCTAGCAGTTGGTCGTGGTAGTGATAACGAATCGGTTATGTCGGTAATTAACTACAAAGGCGCAGGCGATGACCAAGCGCCTATCGTATTAGTTGGTAAAGGCTTAACCTTTGACTCAGGCGGTATTTCATTAAAACCAGGCGAAGGCATGGATGAAATGAAATACGACATGGGCGGTGCTGCTGGTGTTATTGGTGCCATGCGCTCGCTTGCACAAATGCAGCTACCTATAAATGTAATTGGCGTTTTAGCCGGTTGTGAAAACATGCCAAGCTCAAACGCCTATCGCCCAGGTGATATTTTAACCACTATGTCTGGGCAAACGGTTGAAGTACTTAATACTGATGCCGAAGGCCGTTTAGTGTTATGTGACGCGCTAACCTATGTTGAGCGTTTTGAACCAGAAACCGTGATTGATGTTGCTACATTAACCGGTGCATGTATTGTTGCTTTAGGTGCCCACGCTACGGGTTTATTAGCAAACCATAATCCACTGGCGCATGATTTATTAAAAGCGTCTGAGCAAAGTGGCGATCGTGCATGGCAACTGCCATTATGGGATGATTATCAAGATCAACTAGAAAGCCCATTTGCCGACTTTACTAACTTAGGTGGCCGAGCTGCAGGTACTATTACTGCGGCCTGTTTCTTATCTAAATTTACTAAAAAGTATAACTGGGCACATTTAGATATTGCCGGTACGGCATGGCGCAGCGGCGCTAAAAAAGGCGCAACGGGTCGCCCTGTACCTATGCTAACTCAGTATTTATTAAACCGAGCAGGCATTAGCGAAGCAACCCAAGACTAACAAACCTGTAAAAGGCTTCACAGCCCAATATAGAGTATAAAATAAGGCGCTTTTAAAGCGCCTTATTTATTGGGTATTAATTGAAGCAAACCCCGTTATATGGCAAAATCCCCTTCTTAATTTGTGTGTATTTAATAACAGCACAATCAATGTCATGGGAAATCCCGATACAATGAACATGAATGCCCAGTTTTTCATTTTAAAGCAACAAGATGAGTCATTAGCTAAAGCCGATGATCACTTTGCTTTAGCAGCTCAAATAGCTGGGCAACAGTATCGGCTTGGTCAACGCGTATTTATTTTTGTAGACAGCGAAGCAACCGCCAACAGCATTGACGAAACTATTTGGACATTTGATGCCGACAGTTTTGTGCCCCACAATTTACAAGGTGAAGGCCCAAAAGGCGGCGCACCTGTAGAAATTGGCACAACACCACCTGTTGGTAATCGTAAAGTATTAATTAACTTGGCCAATCACTTACCGGATTTTATTCGTCGGTTTAACCAAGTTTTTGATTTTGTACCCGTAGAGCCCGTAGCCAAACAAGCCGCTCGTGAGCGCTTTAAAAAACTACGCCAACTCGGTGCCAATATCACCACGCAAGATATTAATCGCTAACGCTCACTGCGTACAAAGCTAACTAACTCATTTAAGTACTTATTTAAGGTTCTGTGTAATGGATAAAACCTACAATCCGCAAGATATTGAACAGTCTCTATATCAAGACTGGGAACAAAAAGGCTACTTTAAGCCATCTGGCCAAGGCACCCCATATTCAATTATGATCCCGCCGCCAAATGTCACGGGTAGCTTACACATGGGCCACGCTTTCCAAGATACCATCATGGATACCTTAACGCGCTTTAAACGTATGCAAGGTAACAATACATTATGGCAAGTAGGTACTGACCACGCAGGTATTGCCACGCAAATGCTAGTAGAGCGAAAGCTTGCGGCAGAAGAGGGTAAAACACGCCATGATTTAGGCCGTGATACATTTATCGATAAAATTTGGGAATGGAAAAACGAGTCTGGTGGCACAATCACTAAACAACTTCGCCGCTTAGGTGCTTCTGTTGATTGGGACCGTGAACGTTTTACCATGGACGATGGCCTATCAGAAGCTGTTAAAGAAGTATTTGTACGCCTTCATAAAGAAAACCTAATTTACCGTGGTAAACGCCTAGTAAACTGGGATCCAAAATTACACACTGCGATTTCTGATCTTGAAGTAGAAAACAAAGACAAACAAGGCCATATGTGGAACTTACGTTACCCACTAGCTGATGGCGTAAAAACGCAAGACGGTAAAGACTACATTGTTGTAGCCACTACGCGCCCAGAAACTATGCTGGGTGACTCAGGTGTGGCAGTAAACCCAGATGACGAGCGCTACCAAGACCTAATCGGTAAAGAGGTTTTACTACCAATCGTTAATCGTCGTATTAAAATTGTTGCCGATGAACATGCCGATAAAGACAAAGGTACGGGCTGTGTAAAAATAACCCCTGCGCACGACTTTAACGATAACGAAGTTGGTAAGCGCCACAAGATGCCGATGATTAACATCTTCGACAAAGACGCGGCTATTTTAACCCAAGGTGAAACATACACCTTTGATGGTAAAGAACTTGAATTTGATGCGCCAATACCTGAGCGCTTACATGGCCTGGACCGTTTTGACGCACGTAAAACCATTGTTGCTGAATTTGAAGAGCTAGGCCTACTTGAAAAAATTGAAGACCATGGCCTAACTGTTCCTTACGGTGACCGCTCTGGTGTTGTTATTGAACCACTACTTACTGACCAATGGTATGTACGTGTTGCACCACTTGCTGAACCTGCAAAAGACGCGGTTAAAAACGGCGACATCCAATTTGTACCTAAGCAATACGAAAACATGTACTTTTCGTGGATGAACGACGTACAAGATTGGTGTATTTCACGCCAGCTTTGGTGGGGTCACCGTATTCCAGCTTGGTACGACAGCGAAGGCAACGTATACGTTGGTCGTGATGAAGCAGAAGTACGCCGCGATAACAATATTGCAGATAGCGTAGCGCTTAGCCAAGACGAAGACGTTCTTGATACGTGGTTCTCATCAGCACTGTGGACCTTCTCAACCCAAGGTTGGCCAGAAAATACCGATGACTTAAAAACCTTCCACCCATCTGACGTGTTGGTAACCGGTTTTGATATCATTTTCTTCTGGGTTGCACGTATGATCATGATGACGCTGCACTTTATAAAGGATGAAAACGGCAAACCACAAGTTCCTTTTAAAACCGTGTATGTAACTGGCTTAATACGTGACGATAACGGCGATAAAATGTCGAAGTCTAAAGGTAACGTACTTGACCCACTTGATATGATTGACGGCATTGGCCTTGAAGACTTAGTACAAAAACGTACTGGTAATATGATGCAGCCAAAACTTGCCGCTAAAATTGAAAAAGATACCCGCAAAGTATTTGCAAACGGTATTGAAGCACACGGTACCGACGCACTGCGTTTTACCTTAGCAGCGATGGCTTCAACTGGTCGTGATATTAACTGGGATATGAACCGCCTTGAAGGTTACCGTAACTTCTGTAACAAATTATGGAACGCAAGCCGTTACGTATTAATGAACACAGAAGAGCAAGACTGTGGCTTTAACGATAGCGAAAAACAGTACTCGTTAGCTGATCGCTGGATTTTAGGTCAATATGAAGCCACGGTTAAAACCTACACCGAGCACCTTGATAACTACCGTTTTGATTTAGCGGCGAATACATTATATGAATTCACCTGGAATCAGTTCTGTGATTGGTACTTAGAACTAACTAAGCCGGTACTATTTAAAGGCAATGAAGCTCAGCAACGTGGTACACGTCATACACTTATTACCGTACTTGAAAGCTTACTGCGTTTAATGCACCCAATGATGCCTTACATTACAGAAACAATTTGGCAACGTGTAGCACCACTTGCAGGGCTTGAAACAACAGGCACTAGCATTATGGTACAAGGGTTCCCTGTTTATAACCAAGCCAATGTTGATTCACAAGCGATGGATGACTTAGAGTGGGTTAAGCAGTTCATTTTAGCGATTCGTAATATTCGTGGTGAAATGGATATCAGCCCAAGCAAGCCGTTATCAGTGTTACTAGCTAATGCATCGAGCGACGATGTGCGCCGGATTAACGAAAATGAATCGTTTTTAGCGTCACTCGCTAAGCTTGAGGCATTTACTCTGCTTGAAAACAAAGACGATGCCCCAGCGTGTGCAACCTCTTATGTTGGCAACCTTGAGATTATGATCCCAATGGCGGGATTAATTGATGTCGAAGCTGAGCTTGCACGTATAAACAAGCAACTTGAAAAAGCAGAGAAAGGCCTAGCTCAAGTGCAAAACAAATTGGCTAACGAAAAGTTTGTTAACAATGCACCTGAAGCGGTACTCGCTAAAGAAAATGCTAAGCTAGCTGAATTTACTGATGCTAAAACTAAGCTACTAGAGCAAAAAGTTAAAATAGAAAGCTTATAATTAAGCTGTTACGGATGGCTTACGCCATTCGTAACCAGTTAATTTATAAGTATAAAAAAAGCCGCTTACTGCATTTGCTGTAAGCGGCTTTTTTTGTCTAGGCTCTAAGCTCTAGGCTCTAGGCTCTAGGCTCTAGGCTCTAGGCTCTAGGCAGAATTAGAATGTGTAGTTGTACTGAGCACCTAATAATACTGCATGACCTTTTGATTCAAAAGACCATTGCTGTGGTAGTGTTTCGCTTTCTACTTTTTCAGTAAAGTTTTGTGTTTTACCACGTAATACGCTCACACCTAAATCAATATTTGAGTTTTGATCAATCGCATAGTTACCACCAAACGAGAACCAAAAACGGTCTGTATCAGGGATAGAAATTGATAAATGCTGTTGTGATACTGGTGATTCATCAAACGCAAAACCAGCACGAAGCATTAAATTTTCACTGTACTGGTAATCAGTACCGATTGAGTAACGCATTGCATCAGAGAAATCTTCTGTTTTTTCAAACGCACTGAACTTGCCACCTGTAGGTGCAGTAACTTGTGCTTCTAATGAGTCAAAGCTGCTCCAACCTGTCCATAGTACGCTGTAGTGAACGCCTAGCTTTTCATCTAACTGGTGAGAACCTGAGAACTCAGCAATTGCTGGTAGTGTAATTTCAACTGAGCCAGGTAATTCAACTTGACCGTTTAACCCACCAGGAATAAATGAAGGTAGTTCATTCGAGTACTCACCTTCAAAAGTAATATCTGTTTCTGTACGGTAATTAAAACCAAAGCGGCTATTTTCATCTAATTGGTACATTAAACCAACGTTTAAGCCGTAACCCATGTCATCACCTTCAAGGTGAACAGCATCAGCACTTGCAGGAATAGATGCAATAGCAGGGTTTACAGGAGGTACTACGCCAAACTTACGAATAATCTTCGCTTCTGCATAAATTGCATTTAAACCAATACCAAAACTGAACTGCTCAGATACTTTATAAGCAACACTTGCGTTCATGTTTACAGTAACAATTTCAGTTTCACCAGCAATTTGGCCAGCTGCGTAATCATCGTTAAACTCAGTGGCAAGGCCAAAGTTAGAAAATGCACCAAAACCAACCGATACTTTATCGTTTACTGGCATAGTGAAATAACCAGCAGGAATAATCGCGCTAGGTGCGATGCTGTCATCATCTAGTACGCTGTTATCTAAACCGTAGGCATTACCTGTGCCTTTTAGGCTAACATCAGGAATGACAGCCATAGCTGCAACGCTAAGTTGCTTCTCTTTAAACAACGTCATTAACGCTGGGTTACGAGCAACCACAGAGGCATCATCTGCTACAGACGCTTCACCTGCGTATGCACGACCTAAACCAGATACATTTTGCTCAGCAAGTTGAAAAGCCGCTGCAAAGGTATCAGCTGAAACAAATGCCAGCGATGCAGCAATAAGAGTTTTAGTAAATTTCATTGTTGTGTCCTTAGCCAAACTTACTGTTTGGATAGCTATGTGTGTTGTTATTAGAGTTTCAAACCCGCGTACACTACCTTAATTTTTTATAAAAAACCCTACTAAAACGTTAAAAAAGGCCAAAAAACACGTTTTTTAACGACAATTTAACAACTATTTAAAACTCATCGGAGCAGAAGTATGGTATTAGAGTATATACTCTAATGATATTAGTTCTCATTTGCATTGACTTAACTTGCGTTGCAATTTACACTGCCAATAAAATCACCAAGGGAGAAAACAGTGATCATTTTACTTATTGTTACAGCGCTTACTTTTTGTGGCTTAAGTGTTTATTTCTTTTATAAAGCAAATTATTGCGCGTGTACGCAGGCAGGTAAATGTGACAACCCAGTTAATCTCTATTGGTTAGCAGCCATTAGCATGGCAATTATTTCTTTGGTTTTTTGCTGCTTAGCGCTGCATGTAGAATTAGGCACATTACTGTGGATGACGTTAATGGGTAATTGCTTTTTAGGTGGGTATATTTCTGCTAAAACAAACAGAAAAAGACGATGCAAAAATACTAAAGCAGTAAATGCTCTTTTAAAAGTCGAGGCAAGTTAATTTTATAATCAGCTGGTTTTACACTTGCTTGTATTTTTATTTCATTATTATTTGAGCTCAAATCAATATCTTTTGCGGTAACATGATGGTTGTGTTTTGCGTTATAAAAAAGCTTAACTTTGGGCTTGATTGGATTTGAATGATTACCTTCTAGCACCAAGGCCAAACGCTCATTGGTTAACTTAACAATAGTACCCACCGGGTGAACACCTAAACACTTAATAAACAGCTGTACTAACTCTGCATCAAATAGCTGTTTATTTGCCAACAAATAACGCAGTGCATTAATAGGCTCATCCCCGTCTTGATGGGGTCTATCTGCGGTGAGCGCATCGTATACGTCAACAATCGCTAAAATCCGAGCAGGACGACTTATCTTGCTGTCATCGACTCCTCGAGGATAACCAGAACCATCAAGGCGCTCATGATGATTTACAATCATATCTAACATTAAAGAGGTGATGCCTTTCCCACCTTTTAATAACCCTAGGCTTTGTGCAACATGCTTTTTTATTGCCGTCATCTCGTTACCCGTAACTTTGCCAGGTTTAGAGAATATTCCTTGAGGTAATTTGGCCTGCCCTAGGTCATGCATTAATGCCCCCATAGCAAGCTCCTGAACAACATCGCGTTTATACCCTAAATACTTAGCGAATACCGCTGTAAAAATGGTGCAGTTGATCATATGACGCCAGTTATAGCTATGCTTATCTTTAATACGAGTTAAAATGGTCATTGCATGTTCATTACGAAATACTGAGCTGACTATTTCATTACTTATCTCATTAAGCGCATCAGTATTCAGTGACAAACCTGAGGTTAAATCACCAAAAATACTTTGTAATTTTCTGTTGTGGGCATCATAACTAACACTGGCTTTGGCAAACTCTTGTTGCAAGCTGACAACTCGCTTTTTACTAGCGGGCTTGTCTTGATTTGTAGCAGCGGCTTGTGGTTTTTCTTGTACTTTATATTTAGCCGGTACAGCCACATCACTTTTTGTAAAATCAATAAGAAGCTCTAGTACTCCTTCGGTAATTAAACGCTGAATTATAGATTTATCACGTACCAAACCACTGGTTTTAATTTTTATACCATCAACACTCTCCTGCTGCTTGGTCACGCTATTTACGTACATGCCGGGAATAAGCTCTGATATAGGTAAGGTAACTAACATAAATGTGAGGATTTCTATAATTAAGGAATATTTTCTTTTAATAGCATTATTTAGCTATAAAAGTCTAGCTTTTGAGTTTAGGGTAATAATAAATTATTAACACTAAAATCCTACGACTATTGATATTAAACTATAACCGCAGCACTGAGTATACGCCTAACGGTGTAAATTAGATTGCTACAAATATTATTATTTAACTGAGAATAAAAATAGTGAGTTAATTTAAATAGCTACGATCGTTTTGAAGGGGAGTAAAAAGTAAAACGCAAATGGCGCTCTCGGTAGGGATCGAACCTACAACTCAGCCTCCGGAGGGCCACGTGATATCCATTTCACCACGAGAGCACATTTGTTGCCTCCACATCAACTCGCGATATCAATGCTTTAGCATGCGCAATAATAAAGGCATCTTTGTATAAATACCAGCATGATTCGTTTACATGTCTATAATTTAAGCTAATCACTTAACAAAAGGTAAAAAAAGCGCTATTTATTTATATTCTATAAAAAAACAGTAACGCTTTAGACACATATTATCTATTATTGTCACTGGACGGAAAGATTAAACACGAGGAAGTAATTATGAAGTTAATGTCAACAGAACAAGTTGCTGAGTTTTTAGGAGTTAAAGTCGAGCGAGTTAAACGCTTAACACGAGAAAGCTTACTTATTGCCAAAAGTGAAGATGCTAATGGCGAACCACAGTATGACGCCGATGAAGTAGCTAAATATAAAGAGCTAGCAGCTCGATTTGGTGGTTTGTAGCTAAACTTATAACTACTTGGGGATAAGCTGGGCTATTTATTGAATTAGATAATCCAGCTGCTCACACAATTTTTTAACCTTATCACTGACACCACGCGCAGAATACCAACAAATACAAAGCACTAAGAATACTACTTGATAACACTTTAACTTTTCTATCGAAGGACTAAAATTACACTGCTGAGGTAAATATGCATGATAGGTTTTCAGTAACTGCGCTTTTTGTATTTGTGTTAACTCAAAACTAACTGCTAATGCGGCTAAATCAAAGTAAACATCGTTAGTTTTAGCGTATTCAAAGTCAATTAAGTACATGCCCTCTGTGTTGAGAATAATATTTTCTTTAACTAAATCATTATGGCAAAAACCGTTATCTCTAGGTTGGCTATAAATATAGACTAAAGCTGATTCAACCCCCTGCTGATATTGCTGATAAAGTTCGGTGTCAGAGTAATAATCAAGCTCGAACTTAATATCCATTGGCTCTGTTACAATATTATGTTGGTGTAAACTGACCAGTTTTTTTATTAGTTCAGATGTGAAGTTGTCTTGCGCTATATCACCGTCAATATATTCAAAAATGGCTAACTTTTTTTCTTCATTGAGCCACATTGGTGCAGGACAAACTTTATACTCTGCAAAGCTTGCTTGCGCTGCTAAGCCTATAGATGGCCAGTGTTCCCGATAACTCTTTAATAGGTAAGCTTGCTGCGCTGTATGGACAAGGAAATTATCGTTACTTAAACCACTATACAAACGCTCACTACTGAGAACATTAAGTTGCGGGTCAAAAGCGCTAAATATAGCGCTTATATTGTCAAAGGTCATTGTGGCTCTTATAGCTGTGCTAGAGGCTTAGCTTGCTCTTGCTCGTACTCTTCATACCAGGTTTTAAACCCCCATGCTGCCATTAGCGTGTAGAAGATAAACAACGCAAGTGTTGGGTAATAGCCTTTTTCGTAATACAAGTACATTGATGCGGCATCTATCACTATCCAATATAACCAATTCTCCAGCACTTTTTTGGCCACTAAATAAGTAGTAACAACAGCAAAACAAGTGGTAAAACTATCTAAATAGGCAAAATCAGCATGGGTATAATTAGTCATTATATAGCCCAAAATTATCGCAACTAAGGACGTTATACTGATAATGCCAATATGTTGACTTACCCGCCATGATGTAATTGCTAATTCCTGTTTGCCTACTCCACTCTTCCTCCATGCTAGCCAGCCATAGACTGCCATATACATATAATAAAAATGCAGCAATGACTCCATTAATAAAGCGCCATTCCAGTACATAATAGTGTAAATTAAGGTACTAAAGAATGCCGCAGGCCAGCACCAAAGGTTTTCTTTGATAGCTAATAAAAGGTAAGTCATAGACAAAGCCACTGCAATATATTCCCAGTGTGACATCGCAGTAAACCCAGCAAGAGTTTGGTTAATAAAGTCCATTATTGGCTCACTAAGCTATTAAGCATTATTCAGGAGAAAGATCACCAGAAAGAAATTTACAAACAAAAATAGCCTTGCCAAACTCTTCGTATGAACGTTTTATTTCAGTACTAAGTACCGACATTACTAAGTCATAGTCACCAAAAATTTGCGTCGACAATGTGTTTGTAATCACTTTTAAATCATCATAGGTATTTAACCGGTCAATAAATCCTTTAATAAAGGGAATATAATCTTGATGAAGCGGGTATTTACTGATCTCTACTGATAATTTCATTTCAAACTCAACTTTTTAATTATTTGATTTCAACTAATCATTCAACGCAACTTAAATACAGTGTAAAATTACACTAACACTCAATATAACTGAGCTTATTATGGCACGCAGAATTACCTATACTTTTAAAAATCAACCGCGCGAAATTAACTTCGCAAAAGATAAATACCACGATATGTATCAGGCTATTGCGGCTGCTGAGGGTATCGATTTAACTAATTACTTAAACATGGTACGCCAAATTGAAATGACCTCTAAAGGTTCATCGGCGGTACGCAATTTTCGCGACCAAGAGTTTGCACGTATGGGCTTTAGCGATATTTACTTTATAAAAGAGTAACCATACCCAGTAAGCTAGCATCACGATCATGACAGCAATGTAAACTTACTGCATATCTTTAATAATAAACATTAGCGCTGGTACTCATAACTTACACGCGGTGTGATATTACACAATAACTCGTAAGAAATAGTATCAGCACATTGTGCAATCTCTTCTACTGGTAACTCTGGCCCCCACATAATCACTTCATCACCCACCTGGACGTTGTGCTCGTTATTACCTATATCAAGGGTGATCATATCCATAGCTACACTACCCACAATACCGTAACGATGCCCATTAATAATCACGGGTGTGCCTTCTTTCGCATGACGCGGATAACCATCACCATAGCCCAGTGCAACCACAGCCAACACCGTAGGTTTATCACTTTGCCAGCGGCCGCCATAGCCTACTTGCTCATGTGCCCCCACATTACGCACTGCTATCACTTTAGTGGTTAAGCGCATTACAGGCTTTAATTGGTGATCTTTACCTGTGTGATTAGCCATAGGCGATACACCATAAAGCATTAGCCCAGGTCTAACCCAATCACCATGGCCACTCGGCCACGCTATAATTCCCGCAGAGTTCGATAAACAATGAGCTTGTTGAACCTTTTGGGTTAAATTATCGAACAAAGTTATTTGCTGCACTGTTTTAGTATTTTTTACATCATCGGCACACGCAAAATGGGTCATTAAGTTTATTTTGTTTTGTGCATTTGGGCTGGCTTGTAGGCGCTGATAAAACATATCAAACTGCTCAGGCGCAATACCTAAGCGATGCATGCCGGTATTTATTTTTAACCAGCAATTTAAAGGCGCATCTAGCTGCACACTTTCCAGCATTTTTAGCTGTATCTCGTCATGAATAATAGTTTGAAAATTATTCGCCAGTAAAATAGGTAAGTCTTCTTGATGAAAAAAGCCTTCTAGCAACACAATCGGTTTTGTAAGGCCACCTGCACGCAGCGCTAACGCTTCATCTATACGCGCAACCGCAAATGCATCTGCTTCATTTAAGTGTTGCGCAATAGTGACTAAACCATGCCCATAAGCATTCGCTTTAAGTACGGCCATTACTTTACTATTGGGCGCAAAGCGTTTTACCTGTGCTAGGTTATGTTCAAGCGCGGTTAAATTAATTTCAGCAGTGGCTAAGCGCATTAGTAATCATCATCTACAGCAGGCCCCGCGTAATTATCAAAGCGAGAGAATTGACCTTGGAAGGTTAGGCGCACTTTACCAATCGGACCGTTACGCTGTTTACCGATAATAATTTCGGCAATGCCTTTTTCAGTACTGTCTTCGTTATAGACTTCATCACGATAAATAAACATGATCAAATCGGCATCTTGCTCAATAGAGCCCGACTCACGTAAATCTGAGTTAATTGGACGTTTATCAGCACGTTGCTCTAGAGTACGGTTAAGCTGCGATAGAGCAACAACCGGACACTGCAACTCTTTTGCTAATGCTTTGAGTGAGCGTGAAATTTCGGCAATTTCTAAGGTACGGTTATCTGACAAGCTAGGTACACGCATTAATTGCAGGTAATCGACCATGATCATACTAATACCACCATGATCACGTGCTATACGACGTGCACGTGAGCGAACATCGGTAGGTGTTAAGCCTGAGGCATCATCAACGTACATTTTGCCTTTTTCCATGAGTAATCCCATGGTTGATGAAAGGCGCGCCCAGTCATCGTCATCTAGCTGACCAGTACGTACTTTAGTTTGGTTAATTCGGCCAAGGGACGCCAGCATCCTCATCATAATTTGTTCAGAGGGCATCTCTAGTGAGTAAATAAGCACTGGCTTGTCTTGAGTCATTGCGGCATGTTCAGCAAGGTTCATCGCAAAAGTGGTTTTACCCATTGATGGACGCGCTGCCACAATAATTAAATCAGATGGCTGCAAGCCTGTAGTCATTTTATCAAGATCAGCATAACCCGTGCTCACACCGGTCACACCATCTTGTGGTGATTGATAAAGCTCTTCTATTTTATCAACGGTTTTTTCAAGTATGTTGTGAATACTTTGTGGGCCTTCACTACTTTTTGTACGCTGCTCAGCAATTTTAAAGACTTTACTTTCAGCAAAATCAAGTAAGTCGTGGCTAGTACGCCCTTCAGGATTAAAGCCCGCTTCGGCTATTTCATTGGCAACACCAATCATTTCACGAACAACGGCGCGCTCGCGAACAATACTTGCGTAAGCGTCAATATTGGCAGCACTTGGGGTGTTTTTTGCTATTTCGGCTAAATACGCAAATCCACCAATACCTGACAGCTGGTTATTTTTTTCTAAACTCTCAGAAATTGTGATTAAGTCAATCGGATCACCAATTTCAGCAAGAGCTGTCATCGCCTCAAAAATAAGCTTATGGGTACGGGTATAAAAATCCTGCGCCACAACAAGTTCAGCTACGCGATCAAATGCTTGGTTATCAAGCATTAAACCACCTAAAACAGATTGTTCAGCTTCTATTGAATGGGGAGGAACTTTAAGAGTGTCGACTTGCTTATCTGGTTTGGCCATAACTTCACAGTACTAAAATTGAATAGCTCTATTCTATCGACTTGGCGGGGCTGTGCAAATAGCAAAGCAGGAAATCTTTTCCTGCTTTTTGTTACTTAAAATAAAATAGCTAATTATTGACGTTTAAGTTCGATAACACCGCTAATAGTATTCATCTCTACGCTAGCATCAGTGCCATTAGTATTAAACTTAATTCCACTTGCTGGGCCATATTTGGCTTTTTGTACTTGATCGTTAGTTAACTGGTTGTCAATTTTACCGCCAGCGTGTGCTTCTACCTCAAATTGTGCTGATAAATCAGCAGGGAAATAAAACGCAGCGTTACCACTAACAGATTCAAAACTCACATCAGCATTACTCAGAAGGCGGTTAATTTGTACCTTAACTTCGCCATTAACGGTGCTTATTTGTAACTCTTTAATTGTATCTAAATTAAAGTTAATATCGCCATTTACGTTTTCTAAGCGAATATCATTGGCCGTCGAGTTTGATGTAATATCGCCATTAACCGCACTAAAACGAACTTCACCGCTAGATTGCTGATCATCAATCGAACCATTAACAGTTTCAAATTGAACTTTACCATTAAGTGCTTTTGCCTTGATGTCACCATTTACAGTGGTCAGCTTAATATCGCCATTAAGATCGTTTACTGTAATAGCCCCATTAACTACATCAATTTCAGTACCTTTTTGTAACTCTTTGGCCGTTATAGATGCATTAACACCCACAAATTCTAGCGCACTACTTTTTGGCATAAAAATAGTGAGCGTTGAGCCATTGTTGTTATTATCCCAATTAGAAAGTTCAGGCATTTTCACAATAAACTGGGTTTTATTACCCTGTGTTTTAAGTGTGTAGCCTTGTGCCTTATCATCAAGTTCACCGGTTACTTTAAATTGATTTTTATCCCAACCTGTCACTTTAATATCACCACGCTGGTTTTCAATGTGGATCACCCCAGCATTGGGTACCTCAATTTGCTGATCTATTTTTTCACCAGCAAATACGGCCATGGGTAATAAAGCGATCCCTAATATTATTGCTTTCATTTATTTCTCCTAGATGTGTTGCCAACGCGGTGCATGCACCTTGTTAATTAAGTCGAGTTGTTGTTGATAAACTTGCGCTAACATAGACAATAGCGCCTTATTTTTCGGTTCATTTTCAAGAGTTTGCTTTATTGCTTGCTCTGCATCTTCAAGTTCTTGTAACTGTACTTGCCAATTGTCGGTCAATGCTGCTTGGCTTTGATATTGCACTAGTAAACTTTGTTTTTGTTTAGTAAAAAACTCACTCATTGCCACTGCAGTATTTGCCTCTGGTACTTTAAATAACAATACTGTGCTGACCAAAACCGCGGTAAAACATGCAGCAATGGCGGTGAGCTTTGGCCAATATTGATTAGTATTAATAGTGGGCTGATTATTAGCTATTATTGCGCGCTCAATCCCATTCCACAGTTCTTTTTTTGGTGGAATATTTTTATCTAACTGGGTTAAAGACTCATTTAAGTAGTCATCAAAATTTGTTTTACTCATTTTCATACCACTGCTTTAATAATTGCCTTGCACGATGATATTGCGCCTTACTAGAGCCTACCGCCATACCTAACAGGGTTGCAATTTCCTCATGCCTGTAACCTTCTACTGCATAAAGCACAAATACCATTCTTGCGCGCTCAGGCAGTCTAACAATTAATTTATCTAGCCCATTTAATCCGTTACAGTCATGTGCAGCTTGTTCATCCATTCCGCTTTGCTCAAAGCTAATTACTTTATTAAGCCAATGTTTTTGTCTGCGCACATAACTAATAGCAATATTACTGGCGACACTATAAAGCCAAGTGGAAAACTGCGAACGTCCATCAAATTGCGCTATTTTGTTCCATACTTGCACAAATACTTCTTGGGTAGCATCTTGTGCATACTCCTCATCGGCTATAAGCCTCAGGCATAAGCCATAAACTTTTGCTTTATGCATGTCATAGAGCGCTTTATAAGCTAACTGGTCGCCGTTTTTAACTTGATCAATAAGCATTTGCTGCACTTGATCAGTTATTGGCTGATTAGCGTCCATTAACATCGCAAATTTTTCCTGTTTATAATTATGTAATTGCAATTTAACTTATAAGACGCGCAGAAGAATAGAAAGGTTTAAATGAAATAGAAAATATTTGTAGAAAATGAAGCTTTATTTTAGAAACGCGCTTAATTTTACCCACAACAAACAATTTATTGCTTTGGGTTATAAATTTTAGACACAAAAAAACCGTGCAAAGCACGGTTTTTTTTTAAACTTAATTCTAAAAATTAAGCTTCAGCAATAACGATTACTTTAATAGTAGCTGTTACGTCTGAGTGTACTGCGATTGCAACGTCAAATTCGCCAGTCTCACGGATAGTACCTAGAGGTAAACGAACTTCTGATTTAGCAACTTCAACACCAACAGCTGAGATAGCGTCAGCGATGTCACGAGTACCGATTGAACCGAATAATTTACCTTCGTCACCAGCTTTAGATACTAATGTAACTTCAGCTAATGCTTCAAGTTTGTCAGCGCGTGCTTGTGCTGCAGTTAACTGTTCAGCGATTTTTGCTTCTAGTTCTGCGCGACGTGCGTCAAACGTTTCAATGTTTGCTTTAGTTGCAGGAACTGCCTTACCTTGTGGGAAAAGGAAGTTACGTGCGAAGCCAGATTTAACTACAACCTGGTCACCTAGGCCACCTAGGTTAGCGATCTTATCTAGTAGAATAACTTGCATGTTTCTACACCTTTTAAAAACGTGTTAATCCGCTGCTTACTTATGTAAGTCAGTGTATGGAAGAAGGGCTAAGTAGCGAGCACGCTTAATAGCAGTTGCTAGCTGGCGCTGGTATTTAGCGCTAGTACCTGTGATACGGCTAGGTACGATTTTGCCACTTTCTGTAACATAGTTTCTAAGAGTAGCTAGATCTTTGTAATCGATTTGTTGTACGCCTTCCGCTTTAAAGCGGCAGAACTTACGACGTCTGAAATAACGTGCCATGAGATTAATTCCTCAAATAATTCTTTCTATATGCTGAGCATGCAAAACCAATTGGCTAAGGCCGTTACGACCTTCGTGGCGATTTAAAAAACCACTCACTTGCAATGCCTGCCCAACGTGCAAATGTTGAGTCTGTTGTTGCATTTGCTTACCACTGGCAACCACCTGAAGCCTAACATAACTATTACGGTTAAGATCTGCTTCAACTTGCATTGATTTATGTTCTACAACAAAAATACAATGCGGTATGCCCGCGGGGCTTTGGCTAAACTTGGGTGTTTTACAAACTACCCCCGATATAACCAGCTGATTCGTATATGGGCTAACCATTATAGTAACTGCTGACTACGTGCCATGCTAGGACTCAAAACAATTAAGCAGCTGGTGCTTCTTTCTTCTCTTCTCTTACAAGAGGAGACGCTTCAGTTACAGCGTTTTTAGTACGCATAACTAAGTTACGAAGCACTGCATCGTTGTAGCGGAAAGTAGTTTCTAGCTCGCTGATTACTTCAGTTGGTGCTTCAACGTTCATAAGAACATAATGAGCTTTATGAAGCTTGTTGATTGGGTAAGCCAGTTGACGACGGCCCCAGTCTTCAAGACGGTGGATAGTACCACCTGCTTCAGTGATAGAACCAGTATAACGTTCGATCATACCAGATACTTGCTCACTCTGATCAGGGTGAACCATGAATACGATTTCGTAATGACGCATGGATATTCCTTACGGTTAATAGAGCCTTCTACCGTTTCGGCCGGTCGGTTTAAGGCAAGGAATTAATAGTTTAAAAGCCGAAATGAGCGCGCATTTTACGCTTAGTAGGATAATTAAGCAAGCAGGTTTTTTAAGCTTTGATAGATAAGTGTTAAAGGTTTCGGGTTTCGGGTTTCGGATTTCGGATTTCGGATTTCGGATTTCGGATTTCGGATTTCGGATTTCGGATTTCGGATTTCGGATTTCGGGAAGATATTATTGGATGCTCCCTTTATATCAATAAGTAAAATAAAGATAAGTGTTTAATATTTACTAGGTAGGCGCCGAGCTTGCTCGCGTGAAAGCGTAGCTTTTATACCTAACAGTTAATTCAAGTTAAATTTTTTGCGCATTAAAAACACTTTTTACTGCTAGAGTGGGATTTATTTATTAATTCTATTAGATATAAATCCAGCTTATATGTTTCTAAAAAGTTATTGTCATAAAAATCGCGTATGCACTCTTTCAAAAATTCACTCTCTGTAACCTTTGACAAAGTTTTGTATCTAGATTGATAGAAAATGAAAAGCCCCTTTAAAGCTAGGTTTCCACCTAGCGACTTAACTAGCTCCTTATATAAGAGTAATCGAAGTTTTTTGTCCGTAACTGAGGAAATAAACTCAAAAATATTTATAAAGTCTCTATCAAAACTTTTAAGAAAGGTATTATCCGTTAAATAGATAAACGCTATCATTTTATTATAGATGGTTTTAATCAAATCCCTCTCATCATTAGATAAAATAACAAATTGAAATGCTTGAAACTCTTTACAATAATTTTTACTACAATAAGCCGATAGATGTTCGAAAACGCCCACTCCATATTTAGCCTTAATATCATCTTGATTAATCAGTTTAGGGTCTTTTATGAGGTAGCTAAAATCAGATAGCTTAGATCTAAAAATACTCTGATTCACATCTTTATTCTTTGATGGAATATCCTTTACGTTATTGTTTTGCAATGACTCAATAAACATAGGCAGAGTTTCTTTTACCTTTTCAAAAAGTAAAACGTCAGTTTGAGTTTTCATAAGCGTTCTTGTTTCTGATAATTCTTTTTTACTCGTCTGCCAAGTTTTATATAAAAGAAAAATACTGGTAATTAAGAGTATAGGCTGAAGCATATTATTCAGATAAGTGGCAGTATTAACCCAACTAGAAATATTTTTATTATTTATTAAATCAATTCCAAAAGTTGCGATATAAAGCCCGATAATAATTATACAAGAGACTACCAACAGACAGAAAAGTAGGAAACTCGAGGTATTATATTTAAATTTTTTTCTCATTTATCTTCCTGATAACCTTATTACTATCCATAAAAATGCTAATAACTGGCAGCTAAAAACTAGCTACTTCATCCGTTGGGTTTCGTTTCACTCTTCTCAACCTTAATCATTTCCCTATCGCTTCTTTGGCGAACAGGTGCTTTATAGGCCCAAGATTATCAACCAGCGATAGCCCGACTCCGCGAATCAGCTTTTTAACTGGGTTTGCACCTTCAAATAGCTCTTTTAGCCCTTGCATCATGGCGATGTGTTTTTGTGCGTCGAGCTTGCGGGTACGTTCGTAATCACGCAGTGTCCGCGTACTGGCAAATTCTTTGGCGTCTTGACTTAGTAGCTCAATTAAATAAGCGGCGTCTTTTAGGCCTAGGTTCATACCAAGCCCTGCTAATGGATGAATGGTATGCGCTGCATCGCCCATTAACACCACCTTGCCATTAACCCATTGTTGGGCGTAACGCATTTTAAGTGGGAATGCGACGCGCTTACTTTGCACTTCACATAAACCACATTGGCCATCTATGGCAGCCATAACTGCTTTATTAAAGGCGGTGTCGTCCATTGCTAACAATTCATCGCAATGATTGGGGCTGGTTGACCACACAATTGAATGAGTATGCTCATTGCTTAGTGGTAAAAACGCTAGTGGCCCGGTTGGTAAAAACACTTGGCGTGCGGTATTTGCATGTGACTCTTTGGTTTTAACTGTCGCTACTAACGCATGGTGATCGTAATCTTTAAAGCTCAGCGCCATATTAAACTGTTTACGAATCGCTGAATTTGCGCCATCAGCCGCCACCAGCAACTTAGCAATAATAGGTTCGCCAGTTTTTAAATTAATAAATACATCAGACTCACTTTGATGTATTTGCTGATACTCGGTATCAAACATCAGTGTGGCATTACTTTGTTGCTCAAGCTCTTTTATTAGCGCAAAGCGAATAATATCGTTTTCAACTATGTGCCCTAAATGCTCAAGCTCAAGTTGCTCGTTATTAAAGGCTATTTTTCCAAAGCTGTCGGCATCACGAACATCCATGCGCGTATAAGCACAAGCACGCTCAGCTATTATGTGTGGCCATACATTTAATTGCTCCAGCAAGGTTTGGCTGGCTATACTTAGTGCACTAACTCGTAAGCCATAATCATCACTCGGTGGAGCTTGAGTTGGCGCAGCATCTAACACAGCCACGCTAATATTCGCTTTAGCAAGCCCGAGCGCCAGCGTTAACCCAACGCAGCCACCACCCACTATACAAACCTGTACTTGTTTCATAAACGTGTACCTTGTTTAACTTGACCCATTAATTGTTTTGCTAATGGGGCTTTTAATGCAGGGAATAAATCCATTGAAAATAGCCCAATACTTCGACCAAGCGCTAACACACGTGATGAGTTTGAAAAAAGTCTGACCAGAGCATCGGTCAATGTCATTACGGTGTTTATATCATCACTGCGCTTGATTGAATATTGACGAGTAAAAGCATAGCTACCTAAATCATGTTCACTGTTTGCAATTAAGTTACTCAGCACTTGTACGTCGCGCAGCCCTAAATTAAAGCCTTGTCCTGCAATAGGATGAATTGCGTGTGCCGCGTTGCCTATCACCACTGTGCGGTGCGCTGTTAACGATTCTATTTGCCCATAAACTAGAGGGTAGCTAGCGCGCATACCGACTTTTATAAACTGTCCTGCACGATAACCAAAGGCAGTTTGCAGCGCACTTATAAAGTCTGGTTCACTTAGCGACATATACTGCTCAATATGTTCTTGGCGCATACACCATACTAACGAATAGCGGTTATTACTCATGGGTAATAAAGCCATTGGGCCATTTTGGGTAAACCGCTCAAACGCCTGATGATGATGTCCACCAGCGACTTCTATATTGGCAATAATCGCACCTTGTTTATAAGGCTGAGTATTGAAGCCGAGCCCTAATAAATTACGAGTTGGCGACTGTGCACCGTCGGCAATCACCAACAGCTTAGCACTGAGTTTTTCGCTACTTTGTAATGTAAGTTCATTACTATCGGCGTTTTGTTTTATCGCTGTTACGCTATCTGGGCAAAAAAGCGATATGTTTGATTGCATTAAACGCTGATGCAGCGCTCTGCCAAATGGGTTTACCTCTACCACATAACCTAATGAGGGTTTTGCAAACTCATCACACTGTATATGGGTTTTACCAAAGTGCCCTTTGTCTGACACACTCACTTTTTTTATGGCCGCAGCATAGGGAGCGTTCATTTCAAACAAATTGAGGCTTTGTAAATACTCTACCGACTGCTGGGCAAGTGCGATACTTCTGTCATCAAAGCTTGGATGATAATCAGTGGTTACTTGATTTGCTTCAATTACAGCAATATTTAAGCTGGGATTTTTTTTACTTATACTTAGAGCACAACTTGCGCCAACTAAACCACCACCAATTACTACAACATCAAACTGCTTAGCCACTTTTATCTCCAAGCTTATGCGTTTTTAGCGCTTTGCATTAGCGCTTCTATTTCACTAATTGTTTTAGGCACGCTAATGGTTAAGTTGTCGTGACCTGAATCAGTTACTAATAAGTTATCTTCAATACGAATACCTATACCTTGGTATTTTTGAGGCGCATTTGAGTCTTTACTAATATACAGCCCAGGCTCAATGGTTAGCACCATACCCGGCTCTAAGACACGCTCTTGGTTATTAACCTTGTAATCGCCCACATCATGAACATCAAGTCCTAACCAGTGACCAAGACCATGCATGTAGTATTCTTTACAGGCACCTTGTGCCATTAACTCATCAAAATCGCCGGTTAAAATACCTAAATCAAGTAACCCTTGGGTTAGTGCTTGCATAGCGAGTTTATTTGCCTGAGATAAAAGGCCACCGGGTTTTATTTCGCTAAAAGCGACTTCTTGCGCTTTGAGTACAATATTATAAAGCGCAGCTTGCTCAGTGCTAAATTTACCGTTAACGGGGAAAGTACGCGTTATATCGGCGGCGTAGCCTTGTAGCTCACAGCCTGAATCAATCAGTACTAAGTCGCCATTGTTTAATACGTCGCTATTTTGGGTGTAGTGCAAAATATTGGCGTTATCGCCACTGCCGACAATAGTGCCATAAGCAGGATGCGGCGCACCGTTCATTGCATAGTGATGATGAAGCTCTGCCTCTAGTTGAAACTCGGTTGCGCCAACGTGGGAAAAACGCATGGCTCGCATGTGTGCTCGAGCGCTTATTTCACAGCCCTCACGCATAATGTTAATTTCGCCTGGCGATTTAAATAAGCGCATTTCATGCAATAAAGGGCGAATATCTTTAATTGTACTCGGTGCTGTATCCCCTTTTTTAGGGGCACTGCGCAAAGTGTTAAGCATTGAAAATACTTTGCCATCAAAGGCAGGATACGTCCCTTGTGCATAAAATAAAATCTGTTGGCCGTTCACCAAATTCAATAATTGTTCATTTAGCTCACTAAGTGCATAAGTTTTGTCGAATAAGTATTCGCTTTGTGCTTTTTCAAAACCAATGCGTCTGCCGTGCCATACCTCTGCAAGTTTGTCTTTATCTAAACAAAATAATAGTGAGGGTGTATCACTGTTCTTACAAAGCACCAACACGGCATCGGGTTCGTTAAAACCAGTTAAGTAAAAAAAGTCACTGTCTTGTCGAAAGGGATAATGAGTATCACGGCTGCGCGTGAGTTCTGTTGCTGCGGGAATTATAGCAATACTGTTATTATCCATTGCCGCCAATAAACGCTCGCGGCGCGCTTTAAACTCTGACTTTTGTATTTCAACCATTAATAACTAACCCATTATTATTATTGTGTTGCTCAATTAATGCAGTGTTTTTTTGTTGCTTTGTGGATTTTGCTCTTTGCCTAGCTCAGCAAAACACAGTAGTGCCGATACGCGTACGTACTCAATCACTTCATGCAGTGCTTGGCTATCTTCTTCGGTTTCTTCAAAGGTTGTATCTAGGCGTGTAATTTCGCTAAAGTCGCTGATCACTTCTTTTACATCTGCCGACAGCTTGCCATAATCTTTTTGCTTTAAGCCAAAACCCAACATAAACCCAGCTACCCATGATACGAGCCCGTTAGCCTGATCGATGAGTGTTTCGTCATCACTAGGTAAAAACAAGTCAAATTGAAACTCTTCGTTATTAAAACTTTCAACTACTTGTTGATAAATTTGGCCAAAAAACTGTTTTAAATCGTTGCTAAACGACTCGCCATCATTAAATACATCGCTCAGTAAACCTAAATATTCTTTATCGTCAATGCTTAGCCCACAAGCAAGTAAGCCGCTAATAACGCCATGCGCTTCTGCGGGTGATACAAATATTTCATTTTTCTCTAAAAGAAGTTGGGCTTTTTCGTAATCTGGTAAGTTATTCATAATGACGTCTTCGCTTTGCTAATTAAAGCAATGCTACCACTCGATAAAAAGCAACTCCAATGAATTCTATGACTGAGGTCAAAAGCAAGCGATTGAAAAGCAAATTGAGTTCAAAAAGCAATCTTAAAAGTAAATACAAGATTAAATTTGGAGGAAAACTGAGCGAACAGTTTAATTTTTTACGATTGGGGTTTAAGGATTGGAATATGTCTTATATACTAAATTTGTTCCCTGGGGTGCAGGAGCTTGGTTAAGTCCCTGAGCCGATAAATTTTATACCAGGATTTTTGTTCGTTTACTATTGTGCAAGCTCGGCATGTACCGAGAAGCCTACGGTAAACCGCAGATTTCCGCCCTGAAACCTCAAGGTTTCAGGACTGACACCGGGCACCGCATTCTCGGGGAACACCTTCCTTTATAGCTTAGGTTCTCAAGCATTTCTTTATAACTAAATATTCCCTATCTTTCGTCTTTAAATATATCGAACTGCGTTTCCACAGCCCGATATTAAACTTATTTCTAACACCTATCCCTTTGTCTTTTTAATGCCTAACACTACTTAAACCAACCTTGAAAGCGCTCCATCAGCATATAGTTAACGGGAACAAGTAATAAAGTTATAAAGGTCGCAAATATAATCCCAAACCCTAAACTTACCGCCATAGGTATTAAAAACTGCGCCTGAGTCGCCTTTTCAAACAGCAGCGGCATTAAACCTATAAAAGTGGTTAAACTGGTGAGCATAACCGGGCGAAAGCGCGATGCGCCAGCAAGTTTAACTGCCTCTATTAAATCGCCACCTTCGCTGCGTTTTTTATTAATGAAATCGACTAATACAAGCGAATCGTTCACTACAACCCCTATTAACGCAAGCATACCTAGTAGGCTCATAATGGTTAAATCCATACCCATTATCCAGTGCCCTACTACTGCGCCAATCATGCCAAATGGAATAACACTCATAACAATAATTGGTTGCATGTATGACTTAAACGGAATGGCCAATAACGCATAAATTATAAAAAACACAAACACTAACGCCCAAGCCAATGAGCCAAACGACTCTCTTTGCTCTTTGGCTTCACCTTCGAGTTTGTAATCAACACCTGGGTATTGCTGCATTAACTCGTCTAAATATTGTGCTAGGTCGGCTTGAAGCACCGTCATGTTGGTGTTGTTTTTTTCAATATCAGCCGTCACGTTTAGTGTGCGATAACGATCAATACGGTTTATGGTTGATGGGCTTTGTCCTGCCGTAAGTGTTGCCACGTGCGACAATGGCACAGAACCGCCATCGGGAGTACTTATTAGTATGTTTTGTAAATCAGCTACAGAGCGGCGCTCGTCAATAGGTAAACGAACCATTACACGCACGTCGTCTCGTCCGCGTTGAATACGCTGAACCTGCGAGCCAAAAAACGAATTACGCACTTGTCCTGCCACATTTACACGGTTTAAACCAAGCGCCAAACCTTGTTGCGTAAGCTCTATACGCAACTCTTCTTTACCGTCAGACATACTGTCGGCAATATCAAACACCGTTGGGTACGTTGTTAAACGATTTTTAATATTATCAGCTACATCTTGCAATATTGTTAGTGAAGTACCACTTAGTTGAACGTCTATTGGGTCTGAACTTCGGCCAATTTCAGCTCTAAATGTTAGACTTTCAGCGCCAGGAATAACACCAATTAAATCGCGCCATTCACTAGCAAGCTCTCGCGAACCTATATCTGACTCACGCTGCTCAGCAGGTGTAATCTCAAAGCGTACCGCTCCGGAGTTAGACGCGCCACCGCGTCCGCCAGTAGTGGCTAATATATTTAAAATAACGCTTTCGCCTGTATTAGGATCGCGATATTTGTCTTGTAATTGCTGCGCTTTTTCGGACATATCAATCACGTATTTATTGGTTACTTCAAACGGTGTACCTGTTGGCAGTGTTAGATTGACTCGTACAGTTTCGCTAGGAATTCGTGGGAAAAAGATAAACTTAGTCCAACCACTGGTGATCATGGTTAAAATAATAAAAAATACCCCCACAAATAAACTAACCGTTGCTAGTTTATGGCGTAAAGCAGTGTTTAATATAGGTTGGTAATATTTTAAAATTGCACTTTCAAAGCCATCTGCAAAGCGTTGTTGAATCGCTTCAAGCTTAGATGGTTCACCTTTTTGATGGCGTAGTTTTATGTATTTTAAATGTGCTGGTAACACAAATTTAGATTCAATTAGCGAAAACAATAAAACTGGAATAACCACTACCGGAATTTGTGCAAATAAGGCGCCGCGCGCCCCTTCAATAAATGCTAAAGGTAAAAAGGCAGCAACGGTAGTCAGTACACCAAAGGTAACCGGAGTCGCAACTTCTTGAGTACCCAAAATAGCAGCCTGCTCACCCGATTTTGCCGTTTTTAAATGGGTATACACGTTTTCACCAGTTACTATGGCGTCATCAACTACAATACCGAGTACTAAAATAAAGCCGAATAAGCTCATTATATTTAACGTTACACCAAAAATTGGCATCGCGATAAATGCGCCCATAAACGATACTGGAATACCAATAAACACCCAAAATGCAATTGCTGGGCGTAAAAATAGCGTGAGTAGTGCCAGTACTAAAATACCACCCTGTAAAGCATTACTGGTTAAGGTGGCGATACGGCTTTTAACTAGCTCTGAATCGTCGTCCCAATAACTTAGTTTAAAACCTTGTGGTAGCGTGGCTTGCTGTTCTTCAATGTAGTTTTTAACATCGTCTGCCACGGTTATCGCGCTTTGCGGGCCAATTCGGTAAACGTCTATAAACGCCGCTTGCTTACCATTAAAACGGGTGCGTACTGGCGTTTCTTCAAAATCGTCTTTAATTGTAGCAATATCACCTAAGCTGATAATCGTTCCGTCGGCTTGGTTTTTTACTACTATGCTGGCAAATTCATCTTTACGATAAGCCTGCCCTTTTGAGCTAATTAGTACATCGCCACCTTCTGTTTTTAAGTTACCGGCAGAAATATCAGAACTCGAATTAGCAATCGCACTCGATATTTGCGCAAGGCTTAGGTTGTACTGGCGAAGTGTGTCTTGGCTAACTTCAATGGCTAACTCATAATCTCGTACACCACTTAGCTCTACCTGGGTTACATTAGGCAAACGCAGTATTTGATCTCGCACTTTTTCTGCATATTCACGCGTTTCTTTTTCGCCGTAATCGCTTGATACGGTAACGGCTATTACTTCTCTTTTACGCTCAGCCAGCGCAACAATCGGTTTTTCTGCATCGCCAGGAAACGTATTAATCGCATCTACTCGGCTTTTAATATCAGCCAACAGTTCACGAGGATCGTAACCACTTTCAACCTCAATGGTTACAGAGCCTGAGCCCTCTGACGAGCGGCTAAATATTTGTTTAATTCCCTCTAAGTCTTGCACCGCTTCTTCAATACGAATAGTCACGCCCTGCTCTACATCTTCAGGGGTTGCACCACGCAAGCTAACACCTACGCTTATCATGTCTGTTTCGAAAGACGGAAATACTTCAAGTGGTATTTTACTCGATAAACTAAATAGTCCCGACAACAACAAAGTTACTAACAATAAATTGGCAGCAACATGGTTTTTGGTAAACCAAGCAATCATGCTTTATCTCCTTGCTTGGCCGCGCGACGATTTTTTATTAACTCTTCAACACTAATACCAAGCTCTTTTGCTTTTTGCTCTAGCTGCTCACGAGTCGGGCGCATACCTTTAGATGCTTTTTCTTTTGGCTGTGCACCTAAAATACTCACTTTAGTGCCCGAACTCACTTGACCAAGTGGCGTGATAACCAACTTGTCGTTTGCTTTTAATCCTGTCTTGATCATTGCTTGATTGGCGTTTTGCCATGCAAAAGTAACGTCTTTACGTTTTAATACATCACCCTCAACTACGTAAACATAGGTGCCTTGATAAATTGTACTGTTAGGAATGATCAACGCATCTTGCATCGTTTTACCCGCTATTTGCGCCTTAATGTATTGCCCTATTTTAATTGGATACTGATTACTGGCGGTTGATTTATATGGGTCGTCTATTTTTGCTACCACGTAAAGTTGCTGCGCGTTTTCGTCAATAGCGCCTTCAGTGCGTGCAAGTTGGCCTTGCCATATTTGCTCACCCACTAAATCAGAACTAAATTTAACTAACGAACCGGCTTGGTTTTTAGCACCATCACGGTATTGCTCTGGCAGGTTTACAAACGAAAGGTCTTTATTTTTTATTGGTAAACGAATTTCTACACTATCAATAGCGTAAATAGTGGCAAGCTGGGTATTGTTACTCACTACTTGACCTAAATCGACACTACGACTCAGTATGCGCCCAGCATAAGGTGCAGTAACCTTTGTCCGTTCTAAATCAAGCTCTGCTTTTTCAAGAGTAGCTTGAGCCGATAGCACTTGTGCTTGCGCAGCTGCTAATTGCGGCTCACGTAATACCAAGCTGCTGGCTTGACTTGAACCACCAAGGCGCTTCCAATCAGTCAATGCTTGTTGCCCGCGAGCCTTTTCTTCTAATAAGCTTTGCTCTGCTGTGAGTAAATTAGCTTGAGCAGATTTAACCTCTGCCTGATGATCTCTATCATCTAGCTTTAATAACACGTCGCCTTTTTCAAAAAAACCACCTTCTCTAAACTCATCGCTCACTTCAATTATTTGCCCAGATGCTTGAGCAACAAGTAAGCTTTGTGTTCGAGGTTTTACCGTACCGTAGCTGTCTATCATTACTTGATAACTTTGAGGCACAAGCTCAAGTACAGACACACTAATTGCTGCTTTTGGTGCTGAAGTAAAGCGTCTCGCCTCTGGCGGATTACTCTTAATAAAAAATACAATTAAAAGAGCGGTAACAACAACCGCGGCTGGAATAATAATTTTAGCTGTTTTAGTGTTCATCGTTATTGCTCTTTAAGTCGCTTGACGGTTTTTCAAAATCACCACCAAGGGCAACATGTAGGTTAATTCTATTTGCGATTAATTGGTTTTTAATTTGTATTAATGAACTTTGCGCATCGAATGAGCGCCCTTGTGCATCCAATACTGTAGTGTAAGTGACCAAGCCACTTTGATATTGCTCAAACGATAACTGCTCGGCCGCAAGTGCATTTTTTTGTGCTTCAAGGGTACTGGTGTACTGCGCTTTTAAAGACTGCTGCTGCGATATTGCATTTTCTACATCAGCAAATGCATCGTACAAGGTTTGTAAATATTGCTGTTCTTGCTTTTGCGTATTCAGGCGTGCTATTTCTTCATTGGCTTGTAAACGCCCTCCCTCAAAAATAGGTGCCGAAATACTTCCGAGTAAAGACCATGCGAGGCTTGAAGGAGAAAACAAATCATTCACTCGCCCTGTACTATCACTTAAGCTTGCAGTTAAATTTAAACTCGGAAAGCGCTGTTTATGTGCGTAAGCCAATGACGCATCACTAGCTAATAACTCGTACCAACTAGCAAGTAATGCAGGCTTTCGGGTAATAAGTTCAGATGGAATTCCCAGTGGGATTTCTGTGTTAATAACCGGTAAGTCATTACTTGCAGAAATTGCTCCTTTTGGGTACTCGCCTAGTAAGCGTTCAAGCACTCGCGCTGCACTTGATAGGCTCGCTGTTTGAGTGGCAATGCGTGAGCGTTCGTTATTTAGCTCATTGCGGGCTAAATAAACATCGAGCGCTTCGTTTATACCTTGGCGGTAACCCGATTCAATTATATCGAGATTTTGCTTAGCATTTTCTTCACGGCGTTTGTATAAATCAAGCAGCTGCTGTGCAGACACAACATCAAACCAGCTTTGTACAACATCTGAAACCAGTTGCTGTTTAGCTTGTTCAAAACGCGCTTTTTGAGCTAAATATGAAAGGTTAGCTTCTCGTTTTGAATCTGACAGCTTACCCCATAAGTCAACTTCGTAATTTAAGTTTAAGCTGACAGAGCTGGCATTATTATAGCTAACAGGCCGGTTACCTTTACTGCGGCTAGTACGCGAAGATAAATCTAAACTAGGCCAAAGAGCTGATCCGGTTGCTATTAGTTGCTGCTTAGTAATAGCGACATCATAGCTGGTTTGTAATAGCTGTTGGTTGTTTTTAAGCGCTTGTTTTACGTATTTATTAAGTAATGGCGTATGCAGTTGAGTTAACCATTCATCATCCACTTTTAATACCGAACTTGCTACTTGTTGCTGCCACTGCTGTGGTAAATTATTTGGAGCCTGTTGGCGCTGCGATGGGTTTAAGTTACTCGCACAACCGCTTAGCATTATAATGCTTATTGCTAATAAAGATGGCTTATATTGCCACATCATGTTTAAACCTGCTTAATGCTATTTATGAATGTTATTCAATCACTTTAACAAACGTTGCTCAATTGACTTTACATAACATTACATAGCTTGCGATTAGTTTATAAGTGTATTTAATACGCCAAGCACTAACGTAATATTCACAAATAAATGAGTAAGCTAACCTTTAACCAAAGAATTAATTGAAACTCTTAAAAAGTAGATATAGAAAAGACGGCAGGGTTTGCTGTTGGCATTACACCAGCTAAAGCGGCAAAAAATTGTTAGGAACAATTTTTAACATCTGAAAGGTGGCCCGAAGGGGGAAATACAAGGGTGTATTTTATAATCGAACGTAGTCCGATGCCGAACAATGGCTAAGCTAAACTCAGAAACAAAAAAGCCTCGCATGTGTGAGGCTTTGTATAAATGGTGCCTCGACCCGGCAAAAAAATGTCAGGAACAATTTTTAACATCTGAAAGATGGCCCGAAGGGGAAAATACAAAGATGTATTTTATAATCGAACGTAGTTCGATGCCGAACAATGGCTAAGCTAAATTCAGAAACAAAAAAGCCCCGCATGTGCGAGGCTTTGTATAAATGGTGCCTCGACCCGGAATCGAACCAGGGACACGAGGATTTTCAATCCTCTGCTCTACCAACTGAGCTATCGAGGCACTTAAACAGTGCTAATTAAATGTTAATAAAACACTTAATTAAAATAAATGGTGCCGACTAACCGAGTCGAACGGTTGACCTACTGATTACAAGTCAGTTGCTCTACCAGCTGAGCTAAGTCGGCACACAAAACTGTGTGCTAAGGCACTTTATCAATTTTAAAGATTGATAACTTTTTGTAAATGGTGCCTCGACCCGGAATCGAACCAGGGACACGAGGATTTTCAATCCTCTGCTCTACCAACTGAGCTATCGAGGCACTTAAACAGTGCTAATTAAATGTTATTAAAACACTTAATTAAAATAAATGGTGCCGACTAACCGAGTCGAACGGTTGACCTACTGATTACAAGTCAGTTGCTCTACCAGCTGAGCTAAGTCGGCACACAAAACTGTGTGCTAAGGCACGCGTAAAAATGTTTAATTTATTTACTTAAACACCATTACTATAATAAATGGTGCCTCGACCCGGAATCGAACCAGGGACACGAGGATTTTCAATCCTCTGCTCTACCAACTGAGCTATCGAGGCACTTAAACAGTGCTAATTAAAAATCTTACCTGATTTTTAATGCAACTCCCACAAGACACTTCTTAGTGAGCTATCTGGGCGTGCGGCGTATTAAACGAGTTTTGCCCTTACAAGTCAACTTTTTTTTTATCCTTTGCAACTGTTTGAACGGTTTTCAAACAACTAGCGACGTTTCTCGTTAATGCAGTGCATTTATTCAACAAAAGACTTTAAAAAACGTAGTGAATTATTTTTTTTAGGTGTTACGATTGGTATATAACTTTCGGTACAGGCTTACCGTTCTAATAATACCACGATAGGAAAATTCATGCAGGGTAAGTTTTCTCCAGCAATCAAAGGCTTACTACCTTTATTTTTAGTTAGTAACCTTATAACTGCCACATTATTTATAGTCGCCTATTCGCTTTACTCACAAAGCAATACTGAGCACAAAGAAGTTAACCCTGTTTCAACCATCAAGGTAACAAAACTTGCTGAGCGTCTTGAGCAACCCATAGTAGAAGCACTAACTATACACGAGCAAGACAAAGTCAGATCACTTCTTGATACCGCAAGCTTACTCAATAATAATTTTAAATATACCCTGCACCGCTTTAATCCGAACAATAAAACCGAGTTGGTTTATAGCAATAATAGTAATTTAATTGAGCCTTTAGCTATTAATGAGTATGTAAAGGAGCAAGGCATATTACATCATGTTATTTCAGTAAATGGGGAGGTAATTGCTGAGCTTATTATTGAGCAAAAACAACCTTTAATTGCATCATCTACACAAAACTTATTTATGAATGCGTACCTTGCCGCTATTGTTGCTCTGATAGTGCTGTTTGCGTTAGCTATTACGTTTAATAAGCATATTAATAAACGATTACATAAAAATACCGACTCTCTCACTCAAGAACTCAAAGCAATTACACAAAATGATAACTATCAAAGCACGCTTAATGAGCAACTCGAAGGCGGATTAGAAACCGTTGCTCAACAAATTAACTTGCTGCTAAAAAAAGTAAGTACGGTTCAAGCTGACGATCAGGCTGCACAAAAAGAATTAAAAAAACTACAAACTAGCCTTGAAACAGAAGTACAAAGCAGAACATTTGAATTAGAAAAGCAAACTCAAAAAGCATTAAAAGCCAGCGAAACTAAAACCACCTTTTTAGCCACTATGAGTCATGAAATAAGAACACCAATGAATGGCGTAATTGGCACTATTGATTTACTTCGTCAAACAGAGCTTGATGGTGCCCAGCAACGTTTAAGTACTATTATTCGTGAATCAGCATTTTCGTTATTAAGTATTTTAGATGATATTTTAGATTTTTCTAAAATTGAGGCTGGAAAGCTCAATATAGATCCAGTTCCGTTTTCCGTTGCCGATACGCTAGAAGAAGTTGCTAAGGTGTTATCGTCGGTTGCTAAAAATCGCCACCTAGAACTCGATTTATCAATTGCCCCCGATATACCCAACAACCTTAAGGGTGACTCTGTTAGAGTGCGCCAAGTGCTATATAACTTATGTAGTAATGCCATCAAGTTTACCAGCACCAATGGTACAACCCAGGGGAAAGTAAGAATATCAGTAGAAGTAGCACATAACACCGCCGATCACTTTACATTGCGTTTTTGCGTAAGTGATAACGGTAAAGGAATGAGTCAATCTCAGTTGAGAAAAATCTTTAACCCGTTCACCCAAGCAGAAAGCTCAATTACGCGAGAGTTCGGTGGTACAGGGCTCGGGCTTTCAATTTGTAAAAGCTTAACTGAGCTAATGCTTGGTACCATTCATGTAACAAGTCATGAAGGGATAGGTAGTGAGTTTACTGTTGAACTGCCCTTTTCAACCGCAGGTAAAATTGAATTTGCCCATAAAAATACACTTAATGGTAAACATGTCATTGTTGTTAGTAACAACGCAGAACGCGGCAAAGTAATTTACCGTTACTTGTCATTTATGGGAGCTAAAATAACCTATGCTCATGAGCAGCAAGATATAGAAGCTCATCAAGAAACCAAGGATATTATTTGGGTTGTTGATGGTATTGATGACATGAGTAGTATTAGTACCCTACTAAGAAGTTTACTTTACTCATTAGAAGATAATAACCAACAAATGGTGGTATTAAGTAAGTTAGATGAAGCGGTTATTAACCATAAAAATATTTTTTATATTAACGCCTCCCCTTTGTGTAAATCTAACTTTATGCTTTCAATTTTAGTGGCTGCCGGCTTACATAAGCCTAAGCAAATTAAAAAAGCCAGAACGATGAATCACTACCTAAGTTCAGAAGAGGCACTCGCTGCAAATAGGCTGGTATTATTGGTAGAAGATAACCGATTGAACCAAGAGGTACTCACCGAACAACTACATATACTAGGTTACAGTGTAGAGGTGGCTAATAACGGTGAAGAAGGTTTAGATATGTGGCGTAAAAATAGCTACTCGCTCATTTTAACCGATTTACATATGCCAAAAATGTCTGGCTACGACATGGTTGAAAAAATTAGAGAAGAAGCTTCATTACTCGAATCAATTGACGCACAACCTTATATTATTGCTGTTACTGCCAATGCTCTAAAGGGAGAGAGAGAGCGATGTTTAGCAGTGGGTATTAACGACTTTATTACTAAACCTATTGAGCTTAATGCACTTGAAGACACATTAAAGCAATGGAGTGATTTATACAGCGAACAACCACAACAGGTGAATTCGGCCGAAAAGTCTGTTATGCCTATAGATATGGAATCAGCGAATAAGTACATAAATGGCGATGATGCTAAAATAATCCGCTTCTTTAAAATGTATTTAGAACAGAGCCAAGAACAAATTAAAGCGATTAACTTTGCTGTGTTGCAAAGTAACAAAGCTGAAATTATATCTGCCTGCCATCAATTAAAATCTATATCAAAAACAGTAGGAGCTAATATTGTTGCTGATTTAGCGCAGTCATTTGAAGATAAGTGCAAGAGCGATGAAGTAAGTGCTGATGAGTTAATTAAGATGAGAGATGGGCTCGAAATTGAATACTCAAGAGCAGCGCAGTTCTTAAAAGAGCAAATTAAAAATAATGAGGAACAGAACGAACTTATTTAACTAAATAGTATATGTTACTAAGAACGTTTGCTAACGCAATAAAAAAGGGCTTAGAGCCCTTTTTTATTAATTAACCTAAGCACAGTTAATTTATTTTTCTACTGGCTTATAACCTTCAATCTCAACTTCTTTACCTTCAAATAAAAAGCCAACCATTTGCTCTTCTAAAAAAGTACGATGCTCTGGATCCATCATGTTTAAATGCTTTTCATTGATCAGCATAGTTTGTTTATGCTGCCATTGCCCCCAGGCTTCTTTAGAAATATTATTAAAAATTTTCTCACCAAGTTCACCAGGGTATAACTGAAAACCAAGGCCTTCGGCCTCTTTTTGTAACTTTTGACAAAATACTGTACGTGCCATGATTGTTCCCCTTAATGCTAAATATATCGCTATTCTATACTATTGCCGTAATTTGTTTAACCAACTTTTTAGTCGGTGCAGCTAACCCTACTTCTATTGATTGATCGAGTGGATACCATACCAACTGCTTGTCATTAACAACATCAGGAGCTTTTTCAATATTAAGTACATGCGGGTTAATTGTGAGCTCAAAATGTGAAAATACATGAGTAAAAGGCGCTACTTCATTAAGGTCACTTTTAAGCCCTTGTTGCGCTAAAAAAGTTTCGAGCTCGCTGTACTCATTAAATTCAAAAAATCCAAACAATCCGCCCCAGATGCCACTGTTTGGGCGTTTTTCCATAAGCACTTTGTCGTTATGTTTAATAATTAACTGGTGGCAGCTTTTTTTAGGCACTGCTTTTTTAGGTTTAGAGTGAGGGAACTCCTTAACTTTACCTGCGTTAAACGCACCACAACGGCTATTTAACGGGCACGCCTCACAATCAAAGCGACTGCGCGAACATAAGCTTGCACCTAAATCCATCATAGCTTGATTAAACTCTGTTACATTATTTTTAGGAGTGAGTTGTTCACTTAAATGCCAAAGCTGATTTTCTACCTTTTTGACTCCATACCAACCTTCAACCATGAAAAACCGAGCAAGCACTCTTTTAACATTACCATCAAGAATAGGGTGATGCTGCCCCAAAGATAATGATAAAACAGCACCAGCAGTAGAGCGCCCTATTCCGGGTAAATCCATTACTTCTTCAAGCGTGCTAGGAAACTGACCTTGGTATTTATCTCGAACTATTTTAGCGGTTTTATGTAAATTGCGTGCACGAGCGTAATAACCTAAACCTGTCCAATGATGCAAAACCTGATCTTCATCAGCATTTGCTAAAGCAATAATATCGGGAAAGCTTTGCATAAACTTTTCAAAATAAGGAATAACAGTGACAACCTGAGTTTGCTGTAACATCACCTCAGATACCCACACTTTATAAGGCGTTTTAGCTAATTGCCATGGTAACGTTTTGCGCCCATGAAGGTGATACCAGTCAACTACCTGGTTGGAAAACCAAGCTGACTGCTGTTTTTTTAAATCCGACATATTTAATTTTTTACTAATGCTCAATGGCGGCTCAGTCTATTGTAGTGACTGAAAAGATCAAGCTATAACGCCCTAATGCTTGTCAACCTAGCGCTGGTCAGGGATAATACGCAACCATTTTTAAACACATTGTTTTGTCAGGCCAATAATATGAGTGAATCAAGTAACAACAACCTTGAGCAAGCTAAGCAAGAAGGTAAGTATATCCGCACTATTCGCAGTTTTGTAAAACGCGAAGGCCGATTAACCAAAGGCCAAGCTGCTGCAATCGAAAAATGCTGGCCAACAATGGGGCTTGAGCATAAAAACGGCCTACTTGATTTAAGCGAAGTTTTTGGCAATGACAATGATGTAGTGCTAGAAATTGGTTTTGGTATGGGTAAGTCATTAGTTGAAATGGCAAAAAATGCACCGCACCTTAACTTTATCGGCATAGAAGTTCATCGCCCAGGCGTTGGCGCATGTTTAATGGATGCTGACGAAGCTGGCGTTACTAATCTGCGCGTATTTGAACACGATGCAGTAGAAGTTCTTGCTGATTGTATAAGCGATGAAAGCTTATCAACCTTACAGTTATTTTTTCCTGATCCATGGCACAAAAAGCGTCACCACAAGCGTCGCATAGTACAAACTGAGTTTGCTGAAAAACTTCGCTCTAAATTAAAAATCGGTGGCGTATTTCACATGGCAACCGATTGGGAAAACTATGCAGAGCATATGTTAGAAGTAATGCAAGCAGCTCCAGGTTACAAAAACCAATCTGAGACTAACGACTATGTACCTCGTCCTGATTTACGTCCTTTGACTAAATTTGAACAGCGTGGTCAGCGTTTAGGTCATGGCGTATGGGATTTAATGTTCGAACGTACCAAGTAACCGTTAATTAAATAATCAAGTAAGGTAAAGCCATTTATGAGCGTATTAACCAATCCGAGCCTACTATTACTTCGTAACAGTGAAGAGTTAAAAGGTAAATCAATATTGGTGGTCAACTTTGTTCAAGATGGCTTTTTAAATGAGCTAAAAACGCTCAATCCACAAAGTAAAATAACCGCTTTTAGTTATAACCACGCTAATGGTGAATTTGCAAAAAACATATCGGGTATTGACGTAACCGTTAGCCACACAATTAATTCGGGCGATTATGATTTGGTAATACTTTATTACCCTAAATCTAAACCTGAGCTATTAATGGCGTTAGACAACATACGTGCTGTGATAAGCAAAGATGCAGAGCTACTCGTTGTTGGCGAAAACAAGAGCGGTGTTAAGTCAATTGAAAAGCAACTCGCCGGTAAGGCTGAATTTAGTAATAAAATAGACTCAGCAAAACACTGTGTTTTATATTCATTTTCAGAGCTCACTATTAATAGCGCGTTTGATATTAGCACTTACCATAAAGAGTTTACGGTATGTGTGAGCGATATTGAGTTTACAGCAGTCAGTATTCCTGGTGTGTTTAACCATGGTGCACTAGATGCTGGAACGAAAATGCTATTAGAGAATGCTCCTAACTTAAAACATGGGAAAGTCCTTGATTTTGGTTGTGGCGCAGGACTTATTGCTACTTTTTTAGGGCTAAAAAATCCAGCACTGACATTTACCTGTAGTGACGTAAGTGCACTTGCAGCCTATGCAACAACGCAAACGCTTAAGCTAAATAATGTAAACGGTGAAGCCATACTCAGTGATGGTTTAAATAATATTACTGGCAAGTTTGATTTAATTATTAGCAACCCGCCATTTCATACCGGGATTGCAACTGACTACAGCGTTGCGGAATCTTTTTTAACTCATGCAAAGCAACATTTAACTAAGGCAGGCAAACTGACCATAGTGGCTAATAGCTTTTTGAAATATCCACCAATTTTAGAGACCCAATTTGATAGCTACCACACCGTGTTCAAAAACAACAAATTTGCCGTATACAGTAGCTAAAATAAGTTATTAATATCCTGTCAAAACATAAATATGGGCTATATTAGCCACATATTTATGTTTCATAAGAAGATTAGCTAAAAATAAAAAGTGTAATTAAGCTAATCTTTTTAATTCACTTTTTTCTGTTTTTGCTAAACTATTATCATTAGACTCACAATTGACACGGATGACCTTCTCGCAATGCCCAAAACTGTAGAGCAAAATAGCATTCGTAGCATATTGTTTAAAACCATCATGCTTATAACAGCTATCTGTTTGTTATTATCGCTTTCAATTTCTACCTATTTAAGTGCGCAAGAGCAAAAAAAACAGCTCATTAGCAAACTTGTGTTGGTATCAGAGATCATTGCATTCGACGCGATGCCCTCATTACTAAATAAAAATAGGCCTGCAGAAGAAAGGCGCTTAAAGCTGCTTCAACAAGTATCATCCGTCACAAATTTACATATTTACGCCTTAGATGAGCAATCTAATAAGCCAGTCTTTTTTACTAGCTTTAATGCCCGAAAATCACCACCAGTCCCCATTAAAACAGATAATATTAATGATTTTTCTGAACCACAGGTTAGTGACGAGTATATTGAGTACATTACCCCAATACTCAATAATGAACAGCTGCTCGGCTATGTATATATTAGAGGCAGCTTAGATAACTTAAATCAACTAATAACTAAAAAGATTATAATCGATATCGTTATTATGGCTTTAATACTTATTTTTATTTCTTTGATTATTTTAAGGCTACAAAAAAGGATAGCCAGTCCAATAGAAAACTTAAGCTTGTTGTTGCAAAACATAGCTAAAAAACATAATTATTATGCACGTGCGCCTTTAACGAACCTAACTGAAATAACTCGGCTTTCTAATAGTTTAAATGTAATGCTTGCACGTACACAAAGGCAAATAGAGCGCCATGAAGAAGATAAACAAGAAATTAAGCAGCTAAACTCAAACCTTGAAGAGAAGGTAAGTCAACGCACTATCGCACTCAGAGAGGCTAATAAAGAGCTGTTATCCACTCTGGAAAAGATGCACCAATACCAAACTCAAATTGTCGAAAACAAAAAAATGGCTTCATTGGGGCAAATGGTGGCAGGGGTTGCCCATGAGGTAAATACACCGATTGGACTTGGTATTACAGGTTCTACTCTATTGCGGGATAAACTCGCGGAACTGCAGGTTAAATTTCATAATAAATCACTAACTGCGAGTCAATTTGAACAATTTACTAACGATGGTATCGAAAACTTAGACTTAATATATAGCAGCTTAAACCGCGTTGCAGAGCTCATTTCTAACTTTAAAAAAGTTGCAGTGATCAAAGATGATGAAATAACCAGCACTGTTAATATACAACAATTAATTAGTGATACTCTACTGTCTATGGGGCAAGAACTAAAAATTAAAAACCCTAAAGTCCTTATAAATTGTCCATCAGATTTAACCGTCGAAAGTAAAAAAGGGCCACTTCAGCAAGTTTTTCATCAGTTAATTTTAAATTCCCTGTTACACGGATTTGTAGCTGGCGGTGACAATGAAGTGCAGATTGATATTGTAGCAACAGAAACAAAAACACAAATTACCTACACAGATAACGGCCTAGGTGTTGAAAGCAATATACGAGCAAAAATATTTGACCCATTTGTAACATCAAAGCGCGGCCAAGGAGCCAGTGGCTTAGGAATGCATTTAGTTTACAATTTAGTGACTCAAGCTTTGGCTGGGGAAATTGTGTTAGATACCGAGTATCAGCAAGGGGCCCGATTTATTATTACACTTTTTTAAAAAGCGAAATAACTCTTATTCCCCTCTTGAATTACAACTTTATGACCATACTAATACATAGCCAACTAAACAGTTGTATCATTAATGCTGTATTTCCACACAATTAATGAACTTAATTGTGTTTAACATATCACATACATTGATGAAAAGTTGGAAAGTGATATAATTCCGTTTTGAATTAGTCTGATTATTTTAAGTATCTTTAGGTGGTTGATGGATGTATCAATTATTAAAGGGAAATGGCTTCGACTCTATAATTCAAATTATACATCCAACGTTAAGTATCAATTAAGCCGCGGTTTTTAATAATACGTCATAGTAGGTTTGGGCGCGCAGCTGTTTATATCTAATCTGTTTTTACTTGTTAACATTTAGATATAATCCTATAATTCTAGTAGTCGGCTCTGATGATCACGCCGATTTTATAAATAAAACACACTCCAAAAAGGTTAATTAAAGATGCAAACGCCAGTCATTCTGATCGTAGAGGATGAAGACGTAACTAGACTAAACCTCGTTAGTTTATTTGAAGCTGAAGGTTACAAAGTTATTGAAGCCATTGATGGCGATGATATGCATGATAAGCTTACAAATAACGATGACGTCAATCTTGTAGTTATGGACATCAACCTGCCAGGTAAAAACGGGCTTATTTTAGCTCGCGAGTTACGCCAAAAACGTAAAGTTGGTCTTATTTTCTTAACAGGCCGTGACAACGATGTAGACCGTATTTTAGGTCTTGAAATTGGTGCTGATGACTATATTACTAAGCCTTTCAACCCACGAGAATTAACTATTCGTGCACGTAACTTAATTACGCGTACTGCATTAGGTGGTGAAGAATCAGCTATTGAAACCAATGGCGTGATCACCTTTAACGGTTGGGAACTTGACGAAAACAGTCGTTGCCTTACTTCTCCAAATGGAGATGCAAAACGCCTACCTAAAGGCGAGTACAGAGCACTGCGTTTAATGCTTGACTCTCCAGGTCGTATATTCAGCCGTGAGCAACTAATTAAGCACATGACTGGCCGTGAGCTTCGCGCTAACGACCGTACAGTTGATGTTACCATTCGTCGTATCCGTAAGCACTTTGAAAGTGACAACTCAACGTCTGAGTTAATCAGCACCATTCATGGTGAAGGTTACCGCTTCATTGGTAAAATCGACAGCTAATTAGTTTTTACTCTAATTGCTGTAAAAATAAATGAAGGGCCTGTTGTCCTTCATTTATTTTGTCTGCTAATTCATCGAGCCAGACTGTTAATACTTCATCACTTTGTTCCAGCGCACCATGTTCCATTTGCTTTGCATGCAACTGCACATCATTCAGACCAACCGACCCAGCGGCACCTTTTAACTTATGCGCAACGGATTTGTACTCTTCTCTGTCTGCTGCTTTTAATGATCCTAATAGTTCTTGTTGATATTGCGGATTTAGCTTTGCAAACAACTGACTACTACGTTTAAATACTTCAACGCCCATCGAGTTTACAAAGTCTTCAATGGTTTCAACATCTAGCAAGTCAGTATTAATTTGATTTAATAACTCTTGATTAACTACTCGTTGAGGAGCCTCAACTTGCGCTTGTTGAATACCAAAGAGTTCAGCAAGCATATTATCTAACTTACTGGTGTTTATCGGTTTAGCTAACGCCCCTTGAATAGAAATCCCCTCAAGCTCCTCTTCAGCACTGCGAACATTGGCGGTAAGTGCCACAATAGGAAGCGGGTCAAAATGGCTTTGTGCGCGAATTTGCCTTGCTACTTCATCACCATTAATATCAGGCAACTGCATATCAAGTAATACTAAATCTAGGTCATCTTCGGTTTCTACAAACGATAAAGCATCTTCTCCCGTTTCAGCCCACAGTACTTCATGTCCACGTTGTTCTAATAGGTTAGTTGCAATTTCAGCATTAAGTGGCACATCTTCCACTAATAAAATATATAAGCTACGCCCTACATAACTATGTTCGGTAGGAGCACTACATAAATTCAGCGGAATTTGAACGGTAAAGCAACTTCCCTCTCCGGGAGTACTATTAACAGTTATAATGCCTTTCATAGCACTTACTAACGCTTTTGTTACAGCTAAGCCAATACCTGAACCAATCGCATTGGTCCCTTTAAGGTCGGGCGCTTTGTAGTACATATCAAAAATACGGGTAAGTTGTTCTTGCGGGATCCCTTCACCGGTATCGAGTATTTTTATAATAAGCCATGGGCCATCTTCGCGGTTTTCTCTAGCACAATCTAAGGTGACACTACCGTGCGGGGTAAATTTAACCGCATTATTAATTAAGTTCCATACTACTTGGCGTAAACGTGTAGGATCAAGTAAAGCGTATATATCAAGCATTCCAGAGCGTTTTACTTCAAAAGAAAGTTCTTTTTGCTCCGCAATAAGGCCTGCAAAGTTAACCACGTCATTAATAAAGTCAGACACATTAATTTCGTTAGCGGCAATATCGAGTTGCTCACGGTCAATTTTATCTAAATCTATAATATCGTTAAATATATTACCCAGCGTTTCGGCGCTTGAAAACACCGTATTACACCAGCTACGCTGCTGTTTATTAAGTTCAGTATCCAATAGCATTCGGGTTAAACCGACGATACCATTGAGCGGAGTGCGTAATTCATGGCTCAATGTGGCAATAAATTTCCCTTTATCTTTATAAGCAGTTTCCAGTGCCTGCGCGGCTTCTTTACGGCTGGTAATATCACGGCCAAAGGCTAGTAGACCAATGTAATCGCCCTGCTCATTTATAAAGGGGAGTTTTCTCAGTTCAAACCATCTTATTTCACCATTTACAGAATACTCTACATCAATAGTTAAACCTTGATGAGTGCGTTCAACCTGCTCATCGGTTCTTAATACTTCTGATAAAAAGTGGCTTGGAAATATTTCTTCTGCGGCTTTGCCAATTAATTCGCCACTGGTTTTGCCCATCACCTCTTCAAACATTTTATTACAACCGGCAAACACCCCGTTGTTATCGCGGTAATAAAATAAATCTGGTGAGGAGTCTACAATGGAGCGTAATAACATGCCTTGTTGCGCGAGTTCTTGTTGCGTTTTTTTACGCTCTGCAATTTCACGTCTAAGCTCTTCTATTGCTCTATGCTTAGCATGAAAGGCCATTTTACGTTCATCAATTTCAATGTTTAAACGATTAATATTGTCTTTGAGAGTTTGATTTAAAAGCTTTTCTTGTTTTGTGGCACTATCTAAATAGGCATAAGAGGCATCAAGTTGCCGAATAGAGTTAAGCAGTACGCTAATCACCAGAGGGGAAACAACTGAGGTAAAAAATACTACAGCCAATATATCAACTAAGTTCACTTCTCCAATGGCAACATAGTAAAACATACTCGACAAAACCAGAGATACTGTCAGTAATAATGCATAGCAAATAGCTGCAGTTTTAAACTCACCAAAACGAGTTATTGAACTGGAAAGAACTCGAACCCACGGGTTCAAAGAAGAATCTGTCATATATCAGTGTTTCTCTTAGCTAAATGCTTAAGTAAGTATGATTAAAGGCTAATTTTAGCATTTTCTATCAGCGATTTTCATGTTGTGCGATAAAAACAACAAAATTTCATGTTTGGCGTTATTTGCCGCATTTCAGCAACTCTTTATTTAGTGTAAAATGTGACGTTTTAAATATTGCAAATAACGAGTAACGTATCATGCAAACGACTATGCCAGATATTGCTAACACGGCTGCCGCATTACAAACAGGTAAATTAGACTGGGTAGGAATGGGCGATATAGAGCTGCCTTTTATTTTTGAATCTCTTGATTTAGCTCCAGTTACCGTTAATGCAAAAGCACGCGCTTTTGTTAATTTACACCAAGAAGACGCCAAAGGCATCCACATGTCGCGTCTGTTTTTAGCACTTGATCACCTCTCAACTGAGCAGCAGGTCAACCCGCACACCTTAGCACAAGCATTAGATACCTTTATCACCAGCCATGAAGGCTTAAGCGATAAAGCACAAATCGAATTTAAATTTGAATTACCACTGCGCCGTAAATCATTACTTAGTGGCAAAGCCGGCTGGAAAAGCTACCCAGTTGTACTTACCAGTACCATAAATCAAGGCGTCATTAGTTTTGAACTCAGTGTTGATGTTACTTACTCATCAACCTGCCCCTGCTCTGCAGCCCTTGCTCGTCAACTTATCCAAAATGCGTTTAGCGAAAAGTTTGCTCAAGAAACACTAACTCAATCTGAGGTTTTAGAGTGGCTTGGAACAACTCAAGGCATTGTAGCAACCCCGCATTCACAGCGCTCTATTGCTAATGTTAAAGTAAAACTAGATCAAAACATTCAAGAGTTTGATGTAGTTAACTTAATAAACTTACTAGAAGATGAGCTTAAAACACCAGTACAAGCTGCGGTAAAACGTGAAGACGAACAAGAGTTTGCCCGTTTAAATGGTCAAAACCTGATGTTTTGTGAAGACGCAGCACGAAAAATTAAAACGACGTTAGAGTCAAAAGAATTTAGCGATTACTTCCTGCAAATAAACCATTATGAGTCTTTACATGCTCATGATGCCGTCGCTATTGCCGTAAAAGGTATTGAAGGCGGTTATAAAGCATAATAGCGCTCATCCCCGTTCGTTAATAAAATAGCCATAACAACTATTTGGGCACATAAATTGCTTTAGAAAAGCAGTGTCAATTTGTTGTTATGGAGTTACCGTATGGAATTCGCTTTATTATTAATATTAGTGCTAGTTGTTGGGGCATCTGTGGTTGCGTCAAAATTTAATGATGACGGCGGAAACCCTTATCCTTTTACTCGTAAGCAAAGTGTATTTACCCAAGTAGAAGGGGCGTTTCTAGGCTTATTAGAACGAGCTGTTGGCGATCAATATAAAATTGTTAGTCGCGTTAAACTAATCGATGTGATTGACTGTAAACAAGGTCTATCTGTCAAATCTAAACGTGCGGCATTGGCTAAAGCAAAAAATAAACAGCTCGACTTTGTACTAGTCGACAAAGAAAAAATGACCATAGTGGCAGCGGTTGACTTAGTTAATAACGCCAACAAAGATGGTCACAAAGCACAACGTGATTGGTTTGTTAACGGTGCACTAGAAGCCGCTGGCATTCCACATATTCGTATGAAAGTGAAATCAGGCTACCGCCCGAGTGAAGTTCGCGATGCCATTATGTTTAAATTAGGCAAACCTGCTAAATCACAACCTTCGCGCCCGACTCGTACTAGAGTCCATAAGCCTGCGGTATTATCACCTTCTCAAGCAAAAGCACATTCAACTGCCCTTGCTGAAATATAACTACTGAGTTAAAGCAATGTATTAAAGCGAGCATTTTAAATGACTCGCTTTTTTGTTTTTTATAGCAGACTTCACGTATAATCAGCCTATTCAAATTTAGGAATTTAACACTATGAATGTTGGTATTATTGGCGCCATGGAGCCAGAAGTTAAAATTTTGCGCGAAGCGATGCAAAATCCACAGGTTTTAACCAAAGCAGGCTTTACGTTTTATACTGGTGAGCTTGCAGGTAATACTGTTACTTTAGTGCAATCAGGCATTGGTAAAGTCGCTTCAACTATTGCAACCACTTTACTTATCGATAACTTTAAACCTGATTGTGTTATTAACACAGGCTCTGCCGGTGGTTTCGATCCTTCGCTTAACGTTGGCGACGTGGTAATTTCATCAGAGGTTCGTCATCACGATGTAGATGTAACCGCATTTGGTTACGAAATTGGCCAAGTACCACAAATGCCAGCAGGCTTTGCAGCGCACCCTAAACTAGTAGAAGCCGCCGAGCAAACAATTGCACAAATTAGCGAAGTAAAAACGCTTGTTGGTTTAATTTGTACTGGTGACTCATTTATGTGTGACCCTGTTCGCATTGAAAAAGCACGCAATGACTTCCCTACAATGCTAGCAGTAGAAATGGAAGGTGCGTCAATTGCACAAACATGTTTTGCACTTAACACACCATTTGTTGTTATTCGCTCAATGTCTGATATTGCTGGCAAAGAGTCACCGCAATCATTTGAAGAGTACTTAGAAACAGCCTCTATTAATTCATCAAAAATGGTTGTGGCATTACTAGAAAAGTTAACGGCGGTTACGCTGTAAATGCTCAATAATATTGTTCAAAATCATTTGGACTTTATTGTATTTATTTGTGCGCTCCTAGCTGAGCGCTTTTTACCTTTAGTTAGCTGGTATCACCCTAACCATATACTTTCTGCAATTTTTAACGCAATTGGCCAGCGTGTTTATAAAAAAACAGACAGCAAACAATATCATTATTTAGCCGCTTCATTAGCAAGCACACTTGTTCTAACTGTGATTATGATTATTGTCGTTTTGCTGCTGGAGTTTGCCTTTTACCCTGAACTACTATCCGGTCTTATTTTATACTTGTGCCTAGAAAGCAGTAGCATAAATAAAAAAGCGATACGTATTGCGAAATTGACCAAAAAAAATCAAAAATCAACTGCTCGAGAATTATTAAAACCACTAGTAGCCCGAGAAGTTAAGGCACTTTCAAACCCAGGGATTATTAAAGCGGTTATGGAAAGTGTCATACTAAGAACGGCCCGTCATTATTTTGTGGTAATTTTTATTTTTTTACTATTAGGCCCCATTGCAACTCTCGCCTACCGCTTGCTTACCTTAATCCAACAAGCATGGCGCACTGATATAGCTCCCGACAGCGCTTTTTTGAAGCCGCTTAAACTAATTCTTTTTATTATTGAATACATTCCCATGCGGTTACTCGCGCTGACAATAGCTTCACTTAAAGCCAGTAAGAAAAGCATGCATTATATTAAGCATTATGGCCGCCATTTTTATCAAAAAAATACTGGCTGGTTACTAAGTGTGTGCTCAGCATCTTTAGGGGTGCAACTTGGTGGGCCTGCTATTTATATTAAGCAGCGTTTCAATAAAATGCGGGTCGGTGTAGAACGCTTGCCAAGTGCTGATGATGTGCCAAAGCTACTCAACACCCTAAATCAAGCCCGTTTTTTTTGGCTACTAATTATTGTTAGCGTTGAAATTATTAGGGCTGTTCTAACTTTTTGATCAGTTATAAAAAAACCAGCCGAAGCTGGTTTTTATACTCTATGTAGCTTTAGGCTACAGTAATATTTGCAAACTTACGTTTACCTACTTGGTAAATAGCGGTTGTTCCTTTTGCTACTTCCAATTTGGTATCGGTAATTTTTTCTTCGCCGTTAAGCTTGACTGCACCTTGTTTGATCATACGCATGGCCTCTGAAGTACTCGCCACTAAGCCAGCTTCTTTTAGCAAGTTAGCAATTAGAATAGTGTCTTCATCAATGTTAACTGTCAGCTCTGGAATTTCATCAGGTAGTGCTTTTTTCTGAAAGCGCTGAATAAAGTCATCATGAGCAGCTTGCGCATCGGCTTCGCTATGGAAACGTGCAATTAACTCTTTCGCTAATTCAATCTTAATATCGCGCGGGTTAGTGCCTTGCTCTACACGCTGTTTTTGCGCTGCAATTTGCTCAATAGAAAGGCTACTTAGCAAGTCATAGTAACGCCACATTAGTACATCACTAATTGACATGATTTTACCAAACATGTCGCTAGGCGTATCAGTAATACCTATGTAGTTTCCTAGTGACTTTGACATTTTCTGAACGCCATCAGTCCCTTCAAGTAAAGGCATCATTAGTACGGTTTGAGGTTTTTGACCTTCATCTTTTTGCAGCTCACGACCCATTAATAGGTTAAAGCGTTGATCGGTGCCGCCTAGCTCAACATCAGACTCAAGAGCAACTGAATCCCAACCCTGTACTAGTGGATATAAAAACTCATGGATTGCGATAGATTGACCGCCAGCATAGCGCTTTTTAAAGTCATCACGCTCAAGCATGCGTGCCACAGTTTGGCGCGCTGCCAATTTTATCATTCCAGCCGCGCCCAACTTCTCCATCCACGTAGAGTTAAAAGCAACAGTTGTTTTAGCTGGGTCTAAAATTTTGAAAACCTGTTCTTTATAGGTTTCAGCATTAGCAAGCACATCATCACGAGTCAGTGGCTTACGGGTAACATTTTTGCCCGTTGGATCGCCTATCATACCGGTAAAGTCACCAATTAAGAAAATAACCTCATGACCTAAATCTTGAAAGGTTTTCATTTTATTAATTAGTACAGTGTGACCTAGGTGCAAATCTGGAGCCGTAGGATCGAAACCAGCTTTAATTTTTAGCTTTTTCCCCGACTTTAATTTTTCAACCAACTCATCTTCAATTAATATCTCTTCTGCACCGCGTTTTATCTCTGCTAGAGCGGTTTGTAAATCCACTGTGTGTTACTCCAAAAAATTCTGACAACGAAGGGGGTGTATATGCTCACGATTTATTGCTAGCGCGTTTTAACAAAACAAATAAAACTATTTAGCTAACATAACAAATTTCCACTTAATTAGAACAACTTTTTTAACTAATCGCTGCACCAACTAAAATGCAGGGCGTACGTTCTAAAATGGGATATAAAAGAGCGATTAATAATACACTAAAGGTGTTTATAAAAGCCCAAAAAACAGTTTATAAATTAATCACTTCTCGCTATTAAATCGTTTTAAAAGCTAATTTAACATTACGATGAAAAAGCAAAGTATCCAAGAATATAAAATAGTGCTGTTATTCAACTTTAAAAACAAACAGCCTGAATACCCTATGATTTTAGCTTAATTTAACGCGAGTTTAAATCTACAAAATACTAGTATTCATAGATTATTCGTTATATCCTGCAATATAATCTATTTATTATCTTGACAGCAGAAAAAGGCACGTTATGGTCCACGTGGTTAACACGCTCCCCAAAAAACACAAAATGCTTATTCTAGGTTTGGTTTCTGCTATTGTTGCCTTAGCCTTTTTACCTTCTGAAAAAGCCACTGCATCCAAAGACAATAGCGAGAACACGCTAGAAATTGGTAAGCGTTACGAATTACAAATAAAAGTAGGTGAAAACGAAAAACTCACCGACTTAAATTCAGAGCATGCAGCGCAAAAACTTCCAGAATATGATTTTGTCGATCACCTTGTTAAAAATGGTGACAATTTAGCGAACATTTTTAAGCGCGCTGGTTTTTCTGCGCAAACGCTTTACAAACTGGTTAACACAAATGCTGAAACACGCAAGCTTACCAAAATTCATCCAGGTGAAACACTAAGCTTTGCTACTGCAAAAGATGGTTCGTTGGCTCAGTTACGTTACGTTATATCTAAAACAGATACCTTATATGTCACCCTTAATGACGAAGGCCAATACGATACTTCAATTGACAGCAAAGAAATAGAAACACTTAGCAAAACCGCCGGTGGGGAAATTTCTAGCAGTTTTTGGACGTCAGCGATCGCTGCAGGTTTAAGTGAACGCCAAATCATGAACTTTGCCGATATATTTGGTTGGGACGTGGATTTTGCAAATGACATCCGTAAAGGTGATGAATTTGGCTTAATATATGAATCTCATTTTGTTGACGGTGAATTTATTGGCACCGGTAAAATTATTGCCGCAGAATTTATAAACCAAGGCGAACGTTACACAGCAATTCGACACACAGACGGTAATTTTTATACCCCTGAAGGGCGTAGTATGAAAAAAGCCTTCTTACGTGCACCTGTTAACTTTAAATATATTAGCTCAAGCTTTAATCCTCGCCGCTTACACCCTGTTACAGGACAAGTAAAAGCACACCGAGGTATTGACTACGCTGCGCGTACAGGCACGCCTGTTGTATCATCAGGTAATGGTAAAGTTATCAAAGCGGGCTACAGTAAATATAACGGTAATTACGTATTTATAAGCCACGGTACACAATACGTTACTAAGTACTTACACCTTAACAAACGCCTAGTTAGAACAGGGCAAAAAATCAAACAAGGTGAGAAAATTGGTACTGTAGGCTCAACAGGTCGAGTAACTGGGGCACATTTACATTATGAGTTTTTAGTTAACGGTGTTCATCGTAATCCCAAAACTGTGAAACTACCTAAATCTGAGCCATTACCACGCTCAGAGCTTGCTAAGTTTAAGCCTATTGCTGATAACTTTATTGCGCAACTTGAGCGTAACCGAGAGCTTCAGTTGGCACTTAAATAAAGAGTTTAATGATTAAATAAAAAAGCCTTTGCAGGGATAACCCGCAAAGGCTTTTTTGTATGTGATGATTATACCAACCAGCATAGATATTTGAATAGTTTCACGAATTACCCATTGTATCTAAGCTGCTTGGTGCTAAATTCAGAGTTAATTTACGAGTACATAAATAAGCTGCACAACCAAAGAGATCATCACCAGTGGCCAAATATACTTACTATATTTAGTAGCGCTCTCAAGCCCCATTTTACTTTGGTATTTTTCCAGTAACGGAATAATGATCACCAAAGCAATGACTAAGCTAATTAAAATAACAAATATGTTCATATCATCACCCTACACTAGGTTATGGTAAAGCGCAGCCTTTCGCGCTGATATATAGCTCATACCAATGCTCACGACTTAAGTTAACATTAACCGCATCACAGGATGCTTTTATTCGCTCTATGTTAGTAGTGCCAATAATTGGTTGAATTGATGCTGGGTGGCGCAACAACCATGCTAATACGATAGCTTCTGCTGTTGTACCATAAAGTATGGCAAGCTTACTGACTAAAATACTGGTATTAATATCTGCAGGCGAGGCCTTTGATAAATCACCACCAGAGTATAAGCCTTGGCATAAACTGCCCCAACTTTGAATCTGAATTTCATGCTCACGGCAATATTCAATATTGCCTGGGGTAAAGTTAATATCCTTGCCATCGGCATTACCCACATAAACGCCTTCATCAACCCATTGATGTTTTTGTAAACTCGCTTCGATTTGATTTGCCACAATCGGCATATCTAAAGCGCGTTGCAAAAACCGTATTTGATATTGCGACATATTAGACACCGCAAAATGACGCACTTTGCCACTTTCTTTTAAACAACTAAATACTTGTGCAACTTCCTCTACTTCCATTAAAGGATCTGGGCGATGCAGCATAAGTATATCTAAATATTCGGTATTTAATCGCTTTAATGAGCCCTCTACTGAGCGCTCAATCCAATCAGCTGAAAAGTCATAACGTTGTGGGTTTTTATCATCAGCAAAGCGAATACCACACTTAGACTGAATATACATTTTCTCTCTAAGTTCTGGTCGCTCAGCCAGTGCTTGACCAAAAACATGTTCGGCTTTGCCTAAGGTATAAATATCAGCATGATCGAAAAAATTAATTCCGCCTTCAATGGCGGCATCTATGCATGAATGAGTTTGTTGTAAATGCGCACTGGTAATCGCATCTTTATTCCATGCGCCTCCCAAACCCATACAGCCAAAAACAAGTTTGCTTACATTCGGGAGATATTTTGCCAGCGGAGTGTGTAACATTTTGACAGCCCTTTAAAAAATGAAGAGTGATTACTTTAAACAAAAAACCCTATACAAGAAACCGCTTAAGTCAAAACAGTGAATTTTATGCAAAAAAAAGCGCAGTAAACTGCGCTAATAGGTTGAGTCTAAATTATATTTAACCCACAAGAGCGAGTAAAATACCTGCCGCAACAGCACTACCAAGCACCCCTGCAACATTAGGCCCCATGGCATGCATTAATAAGAAGTTATGCGGGTTATTTTCAAGCCCAACCTTATTAACAACACGTGCTGCCATAGGCACAGCGGATACACCCGCAGCACCAATTAATGGGTTTATGGGGGTTTTTGATATCTTATTTAAGCCTTTAGCCATAAATACACCTGAGGCTGTACCAATAGCAAACGCCAGTGCACCCAGTACCAAAATACCAATAGTTTCTACTGTTAAGAACTGCTCGGCAGCAAGTTTAGAGCCCACTGCAAGTCCTAGAAATATAGTGGTGATATTAATGATTTCGTTTTGCGCACTGTTGCTGAGCCTATCAACTACACCCGACTCACGCATTAAGTTACCTAAACAGAACATACCAACCAGCGGAATTGCCGCAGGTAAGAATATAGCCGTTAAGGTAAGCACCATCAGTGGGAAAATAATTTTTTCCTTTTTAGATACTTTACGCAGTTCTGGCATTTGAATTTTGCGTTCTTCAGGCGTTGTAAACGCACGCATGATAGGTGGCTGAATAATAGGAACCAACGCCATGTACGAGTACGCAGCCACCGCTATAGCGCCCAGTAAATCAGGGGCCAGCTTTGACGCTAAAAAGATAGCGGTTGGCCCATCTGCACCACCAATAATCGCAATTGCAGAAGCATCTTGTAAGCTAAATTCAAATCCCGGAATAAAGTTAAGTAAAATAGCGCCAAATAACGTCGCAAAAATACCAAACTGCGCTGCCGCACCTAATAGCAACATACGCGGGTTGGCAATCAAGGCACTAAAATCAGTTAAGGCCCCCACTCCCATAAATATTAATAGCGGAAAAATACCGGTATCAATACCAACATAATAAACATAGTAAAGTAAGCCACCTGGATCTGATAAACCAGCTACTGGAATATTAGTTAAAATAGCTCCGAAACCAATGGGCAGTAATAATAACGGCTCAAATTTTTTGGCAATTGCTAAAAATAATAGCAAACAACCAACGGCAATCATGATCAGCCCAGGAAATGTAAAGTTAGCAATGCCTGTGGCATGCCAGAGGTTTAAAATACCATCCATCCTCTATTTACTCCTTAAGCTAGTGCAATCATTGCATCGCCGGTTGACACTGAATCGCCCTCAGAAACAAGCACCTCAGCAATCGTACCGGTATGCATGGCGCGTACTTCGGTTTCCATTTTCATGGCTTCCATAATAATTACCACATCACCTTCATTGACTACCTGACCGGGTTTTACTTTAATTTTAAAAATATTACCGGCCAGTGGTGCATTTAGAGTTTCACCCGAGGCAACCGATGCTGACTGTGGAATATGCTCTGAGTCTTTTAACGTCACCTCTTTAAGCTCACCACCTTGAGCAACCACGACATCGTATACTTTACCGTCTACTTTAACGCTGTATTGCTCTGCCTTAACGCTTTTATTGTTTGCCGCTGATTTTTCAGGTGCTTTATTGGCGTTATCATCAGCGCTAGGAACAGGCTCAAATGCATCAGGGTTGTTACGGTTTTTAATAAATTTCAAACCAATCTGTGGAAATAATGCATAGGTAAGCACATCATCAATTTGCTCATCGGCTAAAGTTAGCCCTTGCTCCTGCGCAAGCTTGCTTAACTCAGCTTCTAAAGTTTCAAGTTCAGGTTTAATAATATCTGCAGGGCGACAGGTAATTGCTTCACTGCCATCAAGTACGCGCTCTTGAAGCTCTTTATTCATTGGTGCAGGTGTTGAACCATACTCACCTTTTAATACGCCAGCAGTTTCTTTGGTAATGGTTTTATAACGCTCACCAGTGAGTACATTTAATACCGCTTGAGTACCAACAATTTGTGAGGTAGGTGTAACAAGTGGAATAAAGCCTAAATCTTCACGTACTCGTGGAATTTCAAGTAGCACTTCGTTTAGTTTATCAGCAGCACCTTGCTCTTTAAGCTGGTTTTCCATGTTAGTTAACATACCACCTGGCACTTGGGCTAATAAAATTCGGCCATCGACACCTTTTAAGCTGCCTTCAAACGCAGCGTACTTTTTACGTACGTCTCTAAAGTAAGCGGCAATTTCTTCTAGGTGGTTTAAATCAAGCCCGGTATCACGCTCGGTCCCTTCAACGATTGCAGCAATTGTTTCAGTTGCTGAATGGCCATAAGTCATGCTCATAGACGATACAGCTGTGTCGAGCATATCAATGCCGGCATCAATCGCTTTTTGATAAGTAGCGGTGCTTAAACCCGTTGTTGCATGGCATTGCATAGCAATAGGTATGGAAACCGTTTCTTTTAACGCTTTAATGAGTTCTTCTGCATCGTAAGGCTTAAGCAATCCCGCCATATCTTTAATACAAATTGAATGGCAACCCAATTCTTCAAGCTGTTTAGCAAGTGTTAACCACATATCTAATGTATGTACAGGGCTTACTGTGTAAGAAATTGTACCTTGTGCATGTGCCCCTACTTTAACCGCCGCTTTTATGGCAGTTTCTAAGTTACGTACATCATTCATGGCATCAAAAATACGAAATACGTCTACGCCATTTTTGTGAGCGCGCTCAACAAACTTCTCAACCACATCATCAGCATAATGGCGATATCCCAATAAGTTCTGACCACGAAGTAGCATTTGCTGTGGTGTATTTGGCATCGCTTTTTTAAGCGCGCGAATACGCTCCCATGGATCTTCACCTAAATAACGAATACATGAATCAAAGGTAGCTCCACCCCAAGATTCTATAGACCAATATCCTGCGTCATCAATTTTTTTTGCAATAGGTAACATGTCGTCTAATCGCATGCGGGTAGCTAAGAGCGACTGATGTGCGTCACGAAGTACGAGTTCTGTTATTTTTAATTTAGCCATTGGTATGCTCCTCTAATTATTATTTATTTTGTACTGAGCAATGGCAGCACTAATTGCAGCGATGTGCTCATTTGGCACACCTTGAGATTTAAAAGATGGTGTTCTCTGTGATGTTTCTAGTTCTGGCTGAGAAAACTTGCTAGCCAGCTTAGACATGAGTGTCACTGCACCAATCAATAAAGAAAGAAATACAAACACACCCACCATGCCTGTTAGCATTAAATTGCCTGCAGTTGTGAGTAAAGCCCCTATATCCATAATTCTCCCCTGTTTAAAACCAAATACATAAAAAATCGGTTTATTTAAATAACTATTCACCAATAGTAACAAAAACTATTCTTTTGTCTACACGTTGTAAATTGGTAAAACCAATTAATCTAAAAGTAACATATCACTAATAAGGTTAACACCACCTAAAATAGCTTATTTAACCCAGATATATAGATGCTAAAAATGTTCGTTATAAACAAAGAATATATAAAAACACTAATACTTTGTAAAAACACATATAAAACAAACCTATTGTACTAACCCACTAATAACCTTCAAAAAAAATGTTAATTGGTCTTACCAAAGCAAAGAGCAGCAACAACTATTTATTATCTCATCAGAGACAACTGTGAATAAGTTACCGATAAGATCGTAAAAATTACCAACTCAATATAAAGCCAATCGCGAAAAAACAAAATAAGCCATTGATTTAAAACAAAATAAAATACTGGCACATTACTCGCTTATATAAAAACAACACTTTAACACTTAGATAAATCAAGGAGATGACAATGTTACGCTGGACAATTACATTTTTGGTGATCGCACTAATCGCAGCCGTTTTAGGATTTGGTGGTATTGCAGGAGCCGCAGCAGGAATTGCTAAGATCATATTTTTTATCTTTTTAGTTTTACTGGTTATTTCACTTGTCTCTGGCGCTTTACGTGGTAAAAGCCCCAGGTAGATAAGAAACAACGAACTCTCTTTTTAAATTTATATACAAGGAATTACATTATGAAATCATCAACACTTAAAGCAGCAGCTATTGGTCTATTCGCAAGTGCATTTATTATGGGTTGTGAAGACAATCATGCAGAAGAAGCCGGTGAGCGTATTGACGAAGCCGTGACAGATGTTCAAAACAAGGTAGAAGATACCTGTGAAGAAGTAAAAGAAGGCGTTAATGCCGAAGAGACAAATTGCTAATATTATTTATTTAGCTAAGAAACGACCTACGGGTCGTTTTTTTATGCCTAAAATATAAATAGTTTCTAGTCATTTCCCCTTTTAAGCTGCGCATTAGGCTAAAATAATAAAAAATAGCTTTTAAGTGCAAACACATGGTCTTTACAACAACTTATAAACTCGATAAACCTTATTTTTATGAATGCTTCGACCAATCGCTGCCTTATAGTAAGCGTGCACAACCTAAATACTTTTTATTGGCGCTACTTGTGATATTAGGGCTATTTGGCATTTATGGTTTAGGCGATCATTACCTTGGTACATTTTTGCTTATGTTAGCTTTACTTGAGTGCATTGCTTTTTATTATCGTCGTCCTTGGTGGGTAACAAGGCAAATGCTTAGCAGAGCATCTGGCTCTGAAGTCACTCTCACCTTCGACGAGGACGGAATAAAATCAACCAATCATTACAAGAATTACCAATTAGCTTGGCACGACATTAATGAAGTAATTACTACAGATTGCGGCCTATTGTTAAAAAGTAAAAGCGGTATGCAATACATTTCTAAGGCAATACTCGACGAAGAAACGATTGATTTTATAAACAAAAAAGCCACTCAATGAGTGGCTTTTACAAATGTCATAGTTATTAACTAGCACATTTTATACTATGTTGATTAAGCATTGCCCGGATTAGGGTTAGACTTTTCAGCTTGTATGCGCATGTAAATTTCTTCACGATGAACTGATACGTCTTTAGGTGCGTTAACACCGATACGAACTTGATTTCCTTTAACACCCAGAACAGTAACGGTTACTTCGTCACCAATCATCAGGGTCTCGCCTACTCTACGAGTTAGTATTAGCATTCTCTTGCTCCCATGTTCCAATAAAATTATAAGATTCCGCACACACATTTTAATTAAAATTAGACTAAAAAGTAAGTAAAAACTCTCAATCTATTCATTTTCTGTTAAAAATGTCTTATGTAATGCACGAACAGCCAGCTCGAGGTATTTTTCATCTATTAAAACTGAAATCTTTATCTCTGAGGTTGAAACAAACATCACATCAATATTCTCTTGTGCTAACGAATCAAAAAATAAACTCGCTACCCCAGAATGAGATTTCATCCCCATACCTACAGCTGACACTTTCGCCACATTAGTTAATCCGTCAATTGCCTGTGCGTCAAATTGCTGTTGCTCAGCCGTTAACAAATCAAGTGCGTTTAAATAATCATTTAAATGCACAGTAAAAGCATAGTCGACTTTTTCAACTTTATGATTAATTTGATTAATCATATCTATTTCGATGCCATTATCTGCAAAAAGTTTCAAAATTTTTGCAAGCGCTTTAGTGCCTTGCGGTACTCCATGTACCTTAATCAAACACTCGTCTCGATTAAATGCAATACCCGACACAACGTTACTCGCCACATCGCTCTCCTTAAAACTAATTAATGTACCTTCATCAGGTTTAAAGCTAGATAACACTCTTAATGGTACATTGTGCTTACCAGCCGACTCTACAGAGCGAATATGTAGCACTTTAGCACCTAAACTAGCCAGCTCAAGCATTTCGGCAAAGGTTACATGGCTTAAACGTCGTGCATTAGGTTCAATACGAGGATCTGTTGTATATACGCCATCAACATCAGTATAGATCTGACATTCATCCGCTTTTATTGCACCCGCTATTTCAACCGCAGAGGTATCGGTGCCACCACGCCCAAGCGTAGTCACGTTGCCCTCAATATCGCGCCCCTGAAAGCCGGCAATAATAGCAATACGGTTATGTTCAAGTTCATGTTTTAAGCGCGTTGCAGCCACGTCTTCTACACGGGCTTTACCGAACATGTTATCGGTTAATATATTCACCTGATCGGCTAACAAGCTTACCGCAGAATGGCCGCGTTTAATAATCGCCATCGCTAATAAAGCTATAGAGACTTGTTCACCGGTACTGAGTAATACATCGAGTTCACGACTACTCGGGCGAGAGTCGATTTGTTTGGCAAGATTAATTAAGCGATTGGTTTCTCCCGACATTGCCGAAAGCACCACCACCACTTGATGGCCTTGTTGCTTAGTTTTAACAACAAGGTCGGCGACCGCTTCAATACGCTCTATTGAGCCTACCGAAGTGCCGCCAAATTTTTGAACTATAAGTGCCACTTAAGCTTAAGTACGCTCAGTTAACCAAGCTGTTACGCTATCAAGTGCTGCAGTTAAGTTTTGTGGCTCAGAACCACCCGCTTGCGCCATATCTGGACGACCGCCGCCTTTACCACCTACTTGGCCTGCCATGTGGTTAACTAACTCACCCGCTTTTACTTTACCGGTTAAGTCTTTAGTTACACCCGCAATTAGGCTTACTTTATCACCGCTGGCAACACCTAAAGCAATAACGCCTGAGCCAATCTTATTTTTAAGATCATCAACCATGCCACGAAGCGCTTTTGATTCAGTTCCTTCAACGTTGGCAACTAACAATTTAACTCCATTAATTTCAACCACTGAATCAAGTAACGATGCACCTGCCGCACTGGCTAGTTTATCGTTAAGTTGGGCAACTTGCTTTTCAAGTCCTTTCGACTTTTCAAGTAAGGCAGTTACTTTTTCAAGTACTGACGCACTGTCACCTTTTACAAGTGCTGCAACATCTGCTAATTGCTGTTCTTGTTCATTAACATAAGCGATTGCTTCTGCACCGGTTACCGCTTCAATACGACGAACACCGGCAGCAATTCCGCTTTCAGATACAATTTTGAATAAACCAATGTCACCTGCACGCTCTACGTGTGTACCACCACAAAGCTCAATTGAGTAATCACCTATGGTTACTACACGTACTTCGTCATCGTACTTTTCGCCAAACAATGCCATAGCACCTTTTGCTTTAGCATCATCAATTGCCATTAGCTCAGTATTAAGTGCAAAGTTACGACGAATTTCGTCATTTACTACACGTTCAATTTCGCGCAGTTCTTGTTTGGTCACCGCTTCAAAATGTGAGAAGTCAAAACGCAGGCGATCTGGCTGCACAAGTGAGCCTTTTTGCGATACGTGCTCACCTAAAAGCTGACGCAATGCTTCATGTAAAATGTGCGTAGCTGTGTGATTTTTCTTAATGCTTTCACGACGCGCATCGTCAATAGTCGCATCCACTTTATCGTTAACGCCAATACGCCCTTGAACTGTTCCATGATGAGCAAAAGCATTACCCAATTTAGTGGTATTCGTTACATTAAACTCACCACCGGCAACGGTAATTGTACCGCTATCACCAATTTGACCGCCTGACTCAGCGTAAAACGGAGTGCGGTCTAAAACTAAAATACCTTGTTGACCATCTTCAAGTAATGATACCGCTTCGCCAGCGGCAAAAATTTCTACCACAGTGCCACGGTAATGAGTGCTATCGTAGCCTTTAAAATCAGTGTGTTTGTCTGATTTTAATTGCTCATTATAATCTGCACCAAATTTGCCCGCTTGCTGTGCTGTTTTACGTTGTACTGCCATGCATGCTTCAAAACCTTGATGGTCTATCGTCATCTGGCGTTCACGCGCTACATCAGCCGTTAAATCAGCAGGGAAACCATAGGTATCGTAAAGCTTAAATACTAAGTCACCTGGGATCACATCCCCTGTTAAATCACTTAAGCTTTCTTCTAAAATAGCTAAACCACGTTCGAGCGTTTTACCAAACTGCTCTTCTTCGATACGCAGTACTTTTTCAATAATTTCTTGTTGCTTAGCAAGCTCTGGATAGGCCTGACCCATTTGCTCAATAAGCGCTGCTACTAACTTGTAGAAGAACGCGCCTTTAGCACCCAATTTATTACCATGGCGTACTGCACGACGAATAATACGACGCAATACATAACCACGGCCTTCATTTGATGGCATAACCCCATCTGAAATTAAAAACGCACACGAACGAATATGATCCGCCACCACGCGAAGCGACTTATCATCCATATCTTGTGCATTAGTAACGCTTGCAGCGGCGGCAATTAAGCCTTGGAATAAATCGATTTCGTAGTTTGAATGCACACCTTGTAAAATAGCTGAAATACGCTCAAGGCCCATACCAGTATCAACAGATTGCTTAGGAAGTGGCTCCATAGTCCCGTCGCTTTGACGGTTGTATTGCATAAATACTAAGTTCCAAATTTCAATGAAACGATCGCCATCTTCTTCAGGAGTGCCCGGAGGACCACCCCAAATGTGCTCACCGTGATCATAAAATATTTCAGAACATGGACCACAAGGGCCGGTATCACCCATAGACCAAAAATTATCGCTCGTTGCAATACGAATAATACGATCTTCAGGTAAACCTATATCGTTAGCCCAGTAGCCAAAGGCTTCTTCGTCATCATGGTAAATGGTCACTAACAGCTTTTCTTTTGGTAGTTTTACAACCTCAGTTAAAAACTCCCACGCAAATTTAATTGCATCTTGCTTAAAGTAATCACCAAAGCTGAAATTACCTAGCATTTCGAAAAAGGTATGATGACGTGCTGTGTAACCAACATTTTCTAAATCGTTGTGTTTACCACCAGCACGTACGCAACGCTGAGAGCTAGTTGCGCGCGTGTAAGGGCGGCTTTCAGCGCCTAAAAATACATCTTTAAATTGCACCATACCGGCATTATTAAATAACAACGTGGCATCGTTACCCGGTATAAGCGAACTAGAAGGAACAACTTGGTGTTGTTTGCTGGCAAAAAAGTCTAAAAACTGTTGCCTAATTTGTGCGGTAGTCATGTGCTGCATGTGAAAGTCTCACCTGTATTTACTGTGCTTGCATTGCAAAATTTATTTGATCGTAGCTAAAACCTCGATACATTAAGTAGCGCACGCGCTTAGCTTTTTCTTTGTACTCGAGGTCTGCCGGTGTCGTTGAATACTTTTTGTTGTACGCTTCCTGCGCGAGCTCAAACCAATCTATTTCAAGCTCCTCAACCACTGTTTCAAGCAGTGCTCTATCAATCCCTTTACCCATGGCCTCGCTTTGAATTCGCTTTAAGCCGTGGCATTTAAATATGTGCTTTCTTACAAACCCTTCACAGTAACGCTGCTCGTTAATAAAATTGTGCTTTTCACACCAATCAAGCAGGTTTTCTATGAACTCGTCGGTTGCTTCTCTTTGCTGTAGCTTTTGGGTTAACTCACGACGCGAATACTCTTGCCTTCCAAGTAACCAAAGCACATAGTTTTTTAACTTTTGTTTTAACGTATCATCCATTAAGCGTCAAAGCGTCCGCTTTGCTCGCTACTTAAAGGCTTAATGTTACTGTCATCACTTGGTGGCACAACGGGCATAAAAATAGCCTGATAAGAAACAAAGAAACTAATGTAGCAAATTGGCATTAAAATCAACAGTGGTAGTAGTGATAAGAACATCGACACCACCATTAATAATGCGCAAATAATACCATAAACACTCAATGGTAAAATATTATAATAAAACACCATAAACGAACTTTTTAAGGCATTTAAAATACGTTGCTCTTTATTAAAGTAAACCAGCGGTACTGCATAGGCAAACGAAGTAAAGTAAATTGAGAGCGCAATTAAAAACAATGCCACGTTAGCAAACGAGATGCTCTCAAGCATTTGGCTAACAGCGGTGTTTGGGTCTAAGTCTGGCTGTGTCATAACCGCCATTGCATCAGCAAATAACCCATTGGCGAGCAAGGCAATTAAAATACCGGCACCCATTTGATAAAGCGCTAAGCGAAATAAGCCTAACCGATTTCCTTTGGCTGAAAAGGGCTTCAAAATATCGGCTAACATAATTTTTCCGCCCTGCTGCTTGGTAAGCACGGCTTGATAAAAACCAGCGGTTAAAAATGGTGTAGCCAATGCTGCAGCTATTTGTAATACCGGCAAAAATAACGACAACAAGCCAACAATGCCAATAAACAAATGCATAAAAATAAAAGTTAATGGCTGAGTTTTAAAAATTAGCCAACCCGCTTTAAACCATTTTAATGCCGCATCAGCTTTAAAAATTCGTAATTGTGTAGACATACTTGCTCTTAATTAAAACAAAACACGCCGAGTATAACTCGGCGCTGGTTGGTATTACATAGGTGGCGGCGATAAATGCCGTTAATATTAGGGTCTGTTGCCCTTTACGGATTAAAATTTGTTCAAACTAGGGGCGATTTAATCGCGGCGCGAGGTTTGTAACTTAGTGGGCTAAGTAAAAACCGAGCAACAAAGAGTAAATCGCCCCTAGGCAGAACCCGAAGGGCTGCGCCTGTTTGGCATTGATGCTGCGTTATCGCCTATTTATGGGGAATAACCACACCACATAGGCTCTGCCTTGCCTAAATACCAAACAGACTGCTGCAAATTTAACCTTGAAAGGTCAACAGACCCTAAGGTTTTTTAATTTTCTTAATATCTAGCATGTGAGAGCCATGCTTAATCTTTGTCTCTAAATACGCCTTGTTACCTGAAAGCCCAGCTTTAATGTGTGCATGAGTGCCCACAACAGAGTCCACCTCTATGCCAGCATCTTTTAATGCGTTAAGCTTTTTAGGATTGTTAGTCATTAATTTTACATGCTTTAAATTGAGCGCATTGAGCATTAATACAGCATCCGAAAAGTCGCGTAAGTCATCAGCAAAACCTAAATGGTTATTAGCCTCATAAGTATTCATACCTTGTGATTGCAGTACATACGCATCAATTTTATTGTATAAACCAATACCACGCCCTTCTTGGCGCAAATAAAGTAAAATACCACCTTGTTCGTGCATCATTTCAATACACTCGTTTAACTGCTCACCACAGTCACAACGTGACGAGTGAAATACATCGCCAGTTAAACATTCAGAATGCATACGAATAAGCGGAACACCTTGCTCGGTATCGGCGTTTTTAAACACTAACGCAACATGCTCTTGGCCATCTTTTAAGCCACTAAAGGAAATAATTTCTGCTGGAATATCACTATTTTTGCCAACATTAAGCTGGACTCTTGCTCTTACTTGCGCCACGACCAATCCAAATATTAAAAAACTACGACACGATAAAGTGATAATATCACAAAAGTTCAAAATTGGATCGTAGTACATCTTATGTAATGACAAATATATGGCGACGACTGCGGCTATTTTCAATATTCAAACATAAATATATTGGCAATGGATATTTACCTTGGTTTACCTAAAATGATGACATACACATAAGGATTTGCTAATTTACCACCGACAAATAATAGGGATCATTATGAAACTAAATAAACTTGCATTACTGATGGGCTTAGGTTTATCTGTATTAAGCACCACGCCATTTGCCGAACAAGCAAATAACGCTCAAGCCGTTTTCAACGACGCGTATCAAAATTACTTAAATGCGGTTAAAACCAAAGAAAATGTGCAACAAGCCGCGGAGCAGGCTTACACATTAGGTAAAGCTGTTTACGGTGATAATGCTGATAACACAGCAAACTTAGCAATTAACTATGCAAAATCAATTAATGGCTATGGCAAAAAATGGATTGAAAAGCGTTTTTCACTTTACCAACAAGCCTACACTATTTCAGTTAACAACCATGGTAAACAATCATTAGAAACCGTTGATGCTTTAGTTGGCATGGCTAATTTTGCGCCCTCAGCTCAAAAAGCGGACTATTATTTAGAGCAAGTCATTGCAATAGCAAACACAGAAAACAACCCTAAATTTTTGGCCGATATGAAATTAGAAGCGGCAACCATATTAGCCAATAAATTCAGCTACGAAAAATACCGTGAAGCTAAAAACTACTTAGAAGAAGCCGATGAGTATTATCAAGCTAACTTACCTAAAAACTCGGTTGAACAAATAAAAGCTGACTTTTTAATGGCGTCATTTGCGGAAGGTCGAAAAAGATACGACCAAGCAATTGAACGGCTTAATCGCGTAGTAAAGGTATTTGATGAAAGCTTAAGTTACGATCACAACGCCGAGCTAACCGCACATTCAAGACTGATTGGCTTGTATGAAAAACAAGGCAAAAGTGATGAAGCCACGAAGCACTGTATCGCGATAGCTAAAATGGTGCCGTGGAAAGAAAGCCAAGAGCAAACGCCGCTATACCGCGTTAACCCTAAATACCCTAAAAACAAGGCGCGATTTAGTAAGGATGGCAGCGTAGTTATGGAGTTTGAAGTAAATGAGTCTGGCTTTGTAAAAAATCCGCAAGTAATTAGTTCTGAGGGTGGCGTGGCCTTTGAAAAGTCGGCAGTAGAAGCATTAGCGCAATGGCGCTATGCTCCTAAGTTTGAGCATGGAAAAGCGGTTGCAGCAACTTCCAAAGTACAGCTCGACTTTAAAGTAAACCGTTAATAACATACCAAAGGCGCTTCAAGCGCCTTTTAATTTATCATTATAGCTATTTTAACTTAGCTAAAATGTTATCGCTGGCGGCTTCAATTAAATCAAGTACCTTTTCAAAGCCGTCATCGCCACCATAATAAGGATCGGGAATTGCGCTTTGTGCTTGCTCGCCATACTCTAAAAACAACGCAAGCTTGTACTGCAAATGTTCAGGGCAACGTGCGGTTAAATCCGACAGGTTTTGTTTATCGGCTGCTAAAATAAGGTCAAACTCGCTAAAATCACTACTGCGCACCTTGCGCGAAAAAATACCTTTAAAACTATAACCACGTTTTTCGCCAGCTTGCATAGAGCGTCTATCTGGCGGGTTACCTTCGTGGTGCCCAATAGTCCCAGCCGAGTCCACTAGCAGATCAATGCCTAACTTTTTAGCACGCGCTTTTAATACCGCCTCAGCCGTCGGAGATCGACAAATATTACCTAAACAAACAATCAGTACTTTTTTCACTTATAGCTCCTAAGCTTTTGCAAAAAATCAGTAATAAACGTTATTTTAATGAGGCTAATATTTTTTGTTCGCCCTCAAGCATGCTCTGCATAGCGGTGTCCTGTTTTACACGGCTATGTAAAGCAGCAAGCTTAGGCCAGCGCGACTCATCAAGTTGCTCACCACCATGCTCCATATTCATTAACTGGCAGCTCACTGCAATGTCGGCAAGGGTTAAGCTCTCGCCAACAAAAAACTCGTTACTACCTAAATAACCTTCTAAATAATCAAATAAAGGCGGTAGTTTTTCATTTAATGCACTTTGTACCAATGCTTCATCGGTTTGCTTTTTCATTGTAGGGGCAATAATACGTTGCTGAAACACCATAAATGTTGCAAAAGGAGCCAGCTCGTAATCAGCGTATTTTTCTAACCAGCGAACGGCTGCACGTTGCTCTGCAGTATTGCCAAGTAAAGGCGGTAAATTGGGGTGTTTTTCATCAAGGTATTGGCAAATAACGCTAGAGTCGGCCAAGTTTAACTCGCCATCTTTTAGCGCCGGAATACGCCCCAACGGGTTAATTTCTAAAAACCAGTCAGGCTGATTAAACGGCGAGACTATTTCGAGTTTATAGTCCAGTTGCTTAAACGCTAAACACACACGTACTTTACGTACATAAGGAGAAAGCGGGACACCATAAAGAATTATGCTCATTGTTATTCCTATAAATTAAAACCACTTTAAAACTGCTTTAAAATTGCATCATTGTAGTCATCAGCATTCAAGGTTAAGTTGAACTTGGCCGCCACACTATCTAACTCGGCTTGTTTAATCGCTAAATCATCCATAGTGATGGTGTTATCGTCAAGCTGCCATAATAATCGTGAACCTGCATAACTATAGTGAATCGCCAATAGTGCATCTGGGTTACCTTCACGCCCAGCAGCTTTTAGCTTAGCCATTTTACGAGTGATTTTATTAAGCGCTTTTTTAAGCTCCCACACATACACCACCTCACTCATAAAAGGATGTGTTCGGTATTTATTTAACAACCAGCCTATGCCAATACTCGTAACAATTACGCCTAATAAGTTCCAATGAAAATGACTGCCACTTTCATCGGGAAATAATGCAATTAAGGTTTGTGAAATTGCTAAACTGCCCACAGCTAAACCTGCTGCACAGCCGACAATAACGCGATTTAAATGTTTACGATAACGTGCTTTATCTATTTGAATAAGTTGCATAGCTGCCTAAAAGTAAAAAACTAAAAAATACACAGCTCCATTGTAGCTAAACCCATCACAGAGTTAAGACTCTTTTTTAATAAAATACCCGTAGTTTTTGATTTAGCGCCTGTTTTATACTGCTTTCAACATAAAACCAACCAACGATTTTATTTGCACCCACATATTAGGCATAGGATAGTAGGCAACAAATACGACTTAGTATAGGAACATCATGATAAAAACACTGATTGCCACAAGTTTAATATTTTCTTCTTTTAGTACTTTAGCCAATTTAAACACACCGCTAACCCCAGAAGAATTGCGAATTGAAAAAGCCAGCCAAGCGATGCCAGCCGTACTAAGCGCTTTTGCCAGCGAAGTTAATCAATTTGAGCAGCAATTCAAGTCACTCTCAAGCTATGTACAAGCCGTAGATGCCGTTAATGACTACTCAAAACGATTATGGTTTAGTGCAAAAAAACGCATCGCTACAACGCAAAACTTAGATGATCGCGCGCTTTATTGGGCTCGCTTACAATCAAGTAAAATAATTCGCACCACAAAACCTGCATTTTCGCTGAGCACCGCGCAGCAAACAGTGTTATTAACATTGCTAGAAAACGGAAGCCGAGGTCGCACAGACCTAAGCTACTCACAAAACACCACTAAAAAGATACTACTAACTGGGTTTGACCCATTTTTACTTGATAGAAATATAAACCAAAGTAACCCATCGGGCGTAGCTGCCTTGCTTCTTGATGGCCAAGTAATAAACTATAAAGGGATTAGTGCTGAAATAAACACTGTAATGGTGCCTGTGCGTTATGAAGACTTTGATCAAGGCATTATAGAATCCTTACTTGCCCCTTATTACGCTCTTAATAAAGTTGATATGGTCGTTACCGTTAGCATGGGCCGCAAAGACTTTGATCTTGAACGCTTTCCAGGTAAGCGCCGCAGTGTAACAGCCCCCGACAACGCCAATATAGTATATGGCGGTACCAAAACAGCGCCGCTCATTCCAAGCTTAAACGACCGCCCATTACCCGGTACTGAGTTTGTAGAATTTAGCTTACCTGTTAGCGCTATGCTAAATGCAAAAGGCCCTTTTGCGATTAATGATAATCATCATGTTATTACCCTCAAAAAAGACTTTGAGCCTAGCAGTTTTGACGAATTAAAAGAGGCAACTGCAGTACGTGGCGGTGGCGGTGGTTACCTGTCTAACGAAATTTCGTACCGCAGTATTCGGCTGCGTAATCAGCTAAATTCAGATATTCCGACTGGGCATATTCACACCCCTCGAATTGCCCAGTTTGAACCCGAAACCGAAGCTAAAATAGTTAAGCAAATTCAAGCTATGTTAGAGCGCAGTTTAGTCGCGCTCTAACATAGCTTGCTTTTTTAACGTTAGAACATCAATTAAATAGTAAAGCGTAGGAGTACTTAAGTACTTCTACGCTTTATTGCTTTTAAACCGCTAAAAAAGCATGCTGCAATTGCATTAAAATTAAAAGTGCTTAGTATCAGCTTTGGCTATTTTATAATAAAAACTCATTACTTTAATTATTAACTAGATCTTCACAAATTGTGTTCTATGCTCATTTGAGGTTCAGACCTTATTACAGGGACATAGTAATGCTCACAATTAACCACTTTTTTAATTCATTAAATTTAACAAAAAAACTTATCTCCGCCTTTTTAGTTGTTGCCCTAGTGCCAATAACAATAATTATTATTGTCGCAATTAATACAGCTTCAAACTCGATGACAGAACAGGTTTATTCGCGTTTAGACGCTGTGAGTAAAGTAAAACAAAGCGCTGTTAAACGCTATTTTAACAACATTGAAAAAAAGCTTAATGCGCTGCAAGCAAATCCAGAAATGGCCAATATTGCGACAAAGTTTATAGATGGATTTAATAATACCTCCCCTTCAACCTCATCAGAGTCTCTAAATCGCTTTTATAAAGAGTCTTTTGCTCCAAAATTTAAACAGCTAAACCCAACTGATACAGTTTCTTCATCTCTATTAAAGCAAATGAATCCAAAAAGTATTGAGCTGCAATCTCGTTATCTAGCTAATAACCCAAACCCAATCGGTGAAAAACAAAAACTAACCACCACAGAGCAATCAGACTCTTACGAGCAAGCGCACCGCCAATATCACCCTTATCTACGCGATATGACTAATATAAATAAGTTCTACGATATTTTCATTATCGACCCAGCAAATGGAAATATTGTTTACTCTGTTTATAAAGAAGTAGACTTTGCAACATCGCTGCAAACAGGCCCCTACGCTAAAAGTAATTTAGCGAACCTATTTAGACAATTAAAAGACAGCAGCAACCCACAAAAAATTGCTTTTGCAGATTATAAACAGTACTCCCCTTCATATAATGCCCCTGCAAGCTTTATAGGAAAGCCTATTGTTGTTGATGGTAAAACGGTTGCTATTTTAGCTGCCCAATTATCGATTGAAGATATTAATTCAATTATGAAAGAACGTGACGGGTTGGGCGAAAGCGGAGAAACCTACCTTGTTGGCCCTGAAGGGTTAATGCGCTCTGACTCTTATATTGATCCGAAAAATCACTCTGTAGAAAGCTCGTTTAGAAACCCAAATAAAGGCACTGTGAATACCTTATCTGTAATCAAAGCACTAAAAAATGAAAAAGGGCAGCATGTTATAAATGACTATAACAATGAAATGGTGCTCTCTGCATTTGCACCTGTAAATGTATTTAATGTTCGCTGGGCACTCATAGCAGAAATGGACGAACAAGAAGCTTTTGAGTCAATAACGACTCTTTCCCAACTACTCATTGTGATACTTTTTGTCACTATTTTTATTGTTACTATTGCCGCATATTGGTTTGCGCGAACACTCACAAAGCCAATACATGCATTGGCTGATACGATGAAAAAAGTTGAACAGCAAGGTGACTTTTCATTACGAGCAACTGTCTATTCAAGCGATGAAATAGGCGTTAGCACTCAAGCATTTAACACTCTTCTTGATGCTCTACAGTTATCTATTAGTGAAACAAACCGCGTTATGAACCAAATGGCTGCGGGTAAATTTGATCAACGTATTGAAGCACCATGTCGAGGAGAGTTAGATACGTTAAAACAAGCAACCAACGATTGCGCAAGTTCACTAAACGGGGCAATAAACGAATTAAATAACATTGCGATTGCTATGGCTGATGGTCAATTTGATATTCAAATTAATGCCTCAATGTCAGGCGAATTAGGCACCTTAAAAAGTAATATTAACCAATCGCTTTCCTCAATAAATAACACAATGAATAGTATCGTAGATATTATGGCTAACGTAGAGCAAGGTAACTTTAAAGAGCAAATTACCTATCCAGCTAAAGGAAAACTTGCCCAGCTAAAAGACAGCGTGAATAACTCAGTGAATAGCTTAAGTATTGCCATAGATGGTATTAGTGACGTTATGAGTGCATTACGACAGGGCCAGTTTTCAGCGCAATTAGATGCCCCCTTAGCTGGACAGCTTGATATCTTAAAACAAGATATTAATTCCAGTATGGCTAATTTAAATAATGTAATGAATGAAATAGGTGAAGTCATGTCCTTTGTTAGTAAAGGTGACTTTAAAAAAATGATTAAAGGTGAAGCCAGCGGTCAACTTGAGCAGTTAAAAAGTAACATCAATACATCAATCACTGCTATTGATAATGCTCTAACTGAAATTTCATCAGTCATGCTAGCAATTAGTCAGGGGCGCTTTGATCATACTATTTCATCGACTATGACAGGCCAGCTAAATAGTCTAAAAACAGATATAAACCACTCGGTAACAAACCTTGAACATGTCATAAATGATCTTAATCAAGTAATGGCTGCAATGGCAAATGGCGATTTTTCTCATCAATTAAAACAACCATTGCAAGGCCAATTGGAAGATTTAAAAAATAATGTTAATGAGTCTACCTCATTAGTTTCATTAGCTATAAATGAAGTAAGTAGCGTTTTGTCAAACTTAGCTAAAGGTGACCTTACTAAAAATATAGAGGGGCAATATCAAGGCGTATTCAACACCCTAAAAAACGACACCAACGCGACCATATTTAAATTAACCAATGTCATTCAAGAAATTCAAGTATCAGCTGGCCAGGTTATGCAAAATGCAGGTGAAATAGCTTCAAGTAATACTGAAATAAGTAAACGCACAGAAGAGCAAGCAGCCAACCTTGAAGAGGCAAGCTCAAGTACTGAGCAAATGCTAGATGAGCTAACTAAAGTATCTGAACAATCAAAAAGTGCCGTGGCATTGGCAAGCAATGCAGAGCAAATTGCTGAAGAAGGAAACCAATTATCAATACAGACTGTTAGCGCGATTGATGAAGTAAATGAAGCCAGTAAAGACATTAACGAAATACTTTCGGTTATTGACAACCTCGCTTTTCAAACTAACTTGCTATCACTTAATGCCGCCGTAGAAGCAGCTAGGGCTGGCGACCACGGAAGAGGCTTTGCTGTAGTCGCTAATGAAGTCGGTGATTTAGCGGGGCGTAGTGCTAAATCAGCAAAGCAAATAAAGAGTATTATTGTAAACAGTAATCAAAAAATAGCACTTGGAACTGAATTAGCCGACACCTCAGGGAAAAAACTAAAACACATAATGCAAGCTGTTAGCGATGTTAGTAAAAATATAATACATATAGCGCACTCAACCTCCGCACAAGAGCAAGCAATTAAAGAGGTTAATCTTGTTGTACAACGGTTAACGGGGCTAACTCAGGCTAACTCAGCGATTACAGAAGAAACAATGGCGGCTGCGCGTCAAATGGCAGAACAAGCTACCGAGATGAGAGTACAACTTAATTACTTTCATCTAGAAAAAGAGCAATAATAACCTAAAGGCGCTGCTAGTGATTCTGCTAACGCTATGCCTTTTAACTTGAGAAACGCTATGAGCCATTATAATAATGGCTCATCATAAAGTTACGTCACTTTACCCGCTAAATTAAAACGTGGCTGGGTATATAGCTGGCTTTTAACTACCTCAGCTAAAATAGTTGCTGCCTGCCAAATCTCTTCAAACGAGGTGTAAAGAGGTGTAAAACCAAAACGTAAAATATTAGGCGCACGAAAATCTGCAATTACCCCTTTTTCAATTAACGCTTGGCATATAGCAAACGCATCGGTATGTGAAAATGCTAGTTGGCTGCCTCTTTGGCTCGAATCCTCAGTAGAACATAAGCGTAAATCACTTAAGCATGAATGTGTTTGTACTAATTTAATAAATACGTCAGCAAGTGCAATCGACTTTTCTCTTACTTGAGAAATGTCTACGTCTTGCCATACATCAAGCGCAGCATCTAAAGCACTCATCGCAATCACACTAGGTGTGCCACATAAATACTGATTTATAGTATCAGCACCTTGATATATTGCATCAAAAGCAAATGGTTTGGCATGACCCATCCAACCTGATAAGGGTTGCTTCACAGCAGCTTGGTGGCGTTTAGCCACATATAAAAATGCAGGTGAGCCTGGGCCACCGTTTAAGTATTTATAGCCACAGCCAACGGCAAAATCAGCATTACAGTTATCAAGTTCAACTTGTAAAGCTCCCGCACTATGGGCTAGATCCCATATCACCAAAATGCCTTTCTCGTGGGCTAACTGGGTAAGCTTTTGCATATCCAGCAACTGACCGGTTCTAAAGTTGACCTGCGTTAATAGCAACACAGCCACTGAATCATTAAGGTTTTGCTCAATACTTTGCTCTGCCACTAATTTAAGCTGACATAAGTCGGGGCCTAATAGCTCACTTAGCCCCTGTACCATGTATAAGTCAGTAGGAAAGTTATCTTCGGTGGATAACACCACATTTCGCTCAGGATTTAACGATAATGCACTACTTAACAGTTTAAATAAGTTAACTGAAATCGAGTCACAACAAATCACTTGGCCTTTTGCTGCGCCAATAATCGGCGCTATTTTCTCTCCTACCAGAGTTGGTAAATCAATCCATTGGTGATCATTCCAACTTCTAATTAAATGGCTACCCCATTGCTGACTTACCACCTCAGCTACGCGCGATTTTACGGCTTTAGGCAAAGCCCCTAATGAGTTACCATCGAGATAAATAGTGTCTGCGGGTAAATCAAATTCATCACGTTTATTAGCCAGCGGATCGGCTTTATCAAGCGCTACAATCTCATTAAAATTCATTATTACTTCTCATTCAAATTTTGTATTAGTGTCTTAAATGCCTCAGAACCTGGGTGGATCCAATCAAAATGCCCCACACCATCTAGCATAACCACAGGTCGTTTAAGCTGCTCTAAATTAAAAGCTGGCATGATGGTATCTTGGTCACCTTGTAAAATAATACTCTGCGGATGAAGCGACTGCTCGCTCGGGTTCGCTTGCGTGTAAGCCTTGGGTTTATCAGTTGGCATACCTTGCATAAAATCCTTTGTCACTTTTTGACAGCTGTTATTACCGCGTGCATACGCTTTTATATCAGTAATAGGGGCTAAGCCAATAACCCCTTTGAGCTGATCAATTTCACCACCAGCAAGCAGAGCTAAATGCCCACCAGCGGAGTGTCCTACCGCAACCGAGTCAGCTAATTTAAACTCGCCATTATTATATTTACTTACCGCTAAAATTCCGGCTTTTACATCATTAAACGTTGTAGGCCAGCCACCACCGCTTGCGCCGCTTCTTCTATACTCTAAAGACCATACGTTAAAACCTGCTTGTGCAAGCCCCGTACTTAACGCATAGGTATGTTTAATATCGTATGCACTTAGCCAACAACCACCATGAAGTAAAATAACTAACGGGTTTTGCGGCTGGATTTGTTTTGCGCGCCAAAGTAATGCGAACTGCGATTCATTATCCCCATATGCTATTTTTTCATCCGCAGGGGTAAACCCCAATGAAGCCACACTTGCGTATGCCACATTATTATTTACATCAGGAAATTCAACTATCTGCGCGTTGGCATTAACCAAAAAAGGCCATACAACTAAAAATAAAACTATTAAGCTCTTCAAAATAAAAGACTTCCTTTATAACCTTAAAAGCGGTATGACCAAAAAACGCCAGCAGCCATTTATAAAATTTTTATACGACCTACCAGCGTTATTGCGTCATTATTAATAAAATAAATAGGGTATTTATTGGTGTTTAAAAATCGTGCCTTCTTTCATTACAAAATCGACATCCATTAAAGCGCTAATATCGCTAAGTGGGCTGGTGTCCAAAGCAATAATATCAGCAAACTTACCAGGCTCTATGGTGCCCAAGCGCTGGCTCATATCAATTAAATCAGCAGCATTGACGGTTGCCGATTTTAAAATATCAGCAGGAGTCATACCTGCTTGATGCATTAATACCGCTTCTTTTGCGTTAATGCCGTGCTTAGATACGCCACTGTCGGTACCAAATGCAATGTTTACCCCGGCCTTATAAGCCTTAGTAAAATTGTTGAGCATATCGCCCCCTACCCTAATTGCTTTGCTTTTAATTGGCGCAGACATAAAGTCACTGTTTTTTGCTAACCCAACTACGGTGTGCCCTGCAAGCAAAGTAGGGACTAAATAAGCCCCTGTTTCTTTAAATAATTTAATGCCTTCATCATCGGTGTAACTACCGTGCTCAATGCTATCAACGCCCGCACGTAATGCTGCATTAATACCTTGAGCGGCATGCGCATGACTAGCTACTTTTCGCCCTAAACCATGCGCTGTATCAACTACAGCTTTAAGTTCATCGTCTTGCATTTGCTGCCCTGTGCCCGTAGTAGTATCCGAAAGCACGCCACCGGTAGAAGCAACTTTAATTAAATCAGCCCCGTATTTAATTGCATAGCGAGTTTTTTTGCGGCATTCAATAGCGCCATCACACACTGTTGGCGGTGTTTTTATGGTGAGTAAATCAGGGCTCATACCATCAACATCTAAGTGTCCGCCAGTAATAGTAACGCCAGCACCAGCAATAATACGCGGCCCATCAACCCAGCCATTTTCTACGCCTTTACGTAATGCATACATTTGCTCGCTTTGACTTCCCACATCACGCACAGTAGTAAAGCCCGCCATAAGAGTTTTGTTAGCAAAATGCACACTGCGCATTGCTACATCTGCATCAGACATTTCCACCAGCTCTTTTTTATTATCAGGGCCAAGCTCACCTTGTAAATGCACATGCATATCCATAAGCCCTGGCATAACAAAGCGGGTCGATAAGTCGATTAACTGAGCATCTTCGCCAAATCGAGCTATGGGTAAAAAACCCGCAGATACCGAGAGCACTTTGCCATTTTCTATTACTATAGTTTGTTTTTGTTGTGGTTTTTCTCCGGGAATAGCCAATAACTCTCCGGCATGAATTACTTTAGTATTTGCATGTGCACTAGTAGCACAGAGATTAGCAGCGAAAAAAAACGAGGTAACAACACTCAATCGAAATATGTTCATTAAACTCTCCAGTGATTCGTTCTGCGTTAACAACAACGAAATAACGTTAAAATATTGTTATACAACCAATACCTTATCAGGAAAGTGATAAAAACAAACCTGAAATACACTTTTAGTAAGAATTCTGACCACTATTAACACTGTCTTGAACTGAAAAAATAAAAGAAGGTGTCTATACTCAACCTTATTGTTGTAATACTTTTCATATGTAGGGAGCTTATGGATATTAAAGACATAAATATTGCGCTGCTAGAAAAGTGTAATTTTCTTTTAATGGTATTTGATAATAATAATCAGCTTAGTTATCTTTCTCCAAGGTGGTCAGAGCTAAATGTTGCAGCTAAAAAAGTACCCACCATTGAAAGCCTTTATGGCTGTTGTACTACTGAAAGCAAAGCTCTATTACAACAACAAATTCTCGCACTAAAATCGCAACATAATGAGTTAGACCAATTTGATATTGAACTAACATTAGCAACCGATTACTCCATTAAACTAAATTGTTGCTTACACAGCGTGCAGCAAAACCAACACCAACATATGGTTTTAGTTTTTAACCAGCACTTTGCCCAAGTGTCGTCTGTTATTAGCAATAACGAATTACAAACCATCATAGAAAATGCCGGCGAAGTTTTAAAGGTAGGCTATTGGCAACTCGACTGTAAAACTAACCAATTATTTTGGACCGATGAAATTTATACCATTCATGGTGTTTCACCGAGTAACTATTCCCCTCAACTAGATACTGCAATAAATTTTTATCATGAAGATGACAAATCCAAAATAACAGATGCGGTCGAGCAAGCTCTTGCATGCGGACAAGAATGGAGTTGTATAAAGCTTCGTGTCGTAGATGACGATCTACAAGAGCGCACTGTAATATCAAGCGGCAATGTGTCGAGAGATTTAAACGGTGAAATCACGAAGCTATATGGCATTTTTCAAGACATATCAGGGAGTGAAAAAATAGCTCTGGAGCGGGACTTTTTAGTTACTGCACTCAAAGAAACCACAGTAGGAATGGTGATTGCCGATAAAGACAAGCGTGTTATTTGGGTAAATGGCTCATTTGAAAGAATTACAGGCTACCCACTGAAGCAAGTAGAAGGTAAAAAGCTTGGCTCTATTTTACAAGGTGAAAAAACTGACGCCAACACAATAGAACAACTCAAAATTCATCTTAAAAAAGGGCTCCCCATAACTACAAGAATTTTAAATTACACAAAAAGTGGCGACCCTTATTGGAATGAACTGGCCATATCACCCATTTTTAGAGACGGAAAAGTAGCTTATTATTTTGCTGTTCAAAACGACGTAACCAAAGAAATAAACATAGAACATAAACTGATCGCGCTTAATACCAGTTTAGAGCAGCGTATTCAGGCGCGTACTCAAGAGCTCTCTTCACTTAATCAAGAACTAGAAAAACAAGCCAATATAGACCCACTTACAGGCTGTTTAAATAGACGAACTTTATACAGAACACTCAGCGATGAGCTATTAAAAACGCAGAATAAAAATACCTATATTTCGTTATTAATGCTCGACATAGACCATTTTAAAGCAATAAATGATAACTATGGTCACGAAGCTGGTGATTTAAGCTTAAAAGAGCTTACCAATACATTACGCGCTTTAACGAGAAAACAAGATTTTGTATTTCGCCTGGGCGGTGAAGAGTTTTTAATTATTATGCCCAACACAAACAAAGCAGAAGCTAAGCAAGCCGCTGAGCGAATAAAACACGCAGTAAATGAACATAAAGTTTACTATCGCAATTTTAATATTAGCTTTACGGTAAGTATTGGGCTACTTACTCATGATGGCTCTATCAGCTTACAAAACAGCTTAAAATATGTTGATGACTATTTATACGAGGCAAAAACGAAAGGCCGTAATAGAATTGTTGATTGAGCAGTTTTAAATCAATTAGCAAAAACTGTTAAGGTCATATAAGCTAACTACTTGAGCATAATAATTTAATTGCATTTTACGCTCGCGCATCCATTATTATTTTTATTCAATTACTCATTGTTAGACATATCAAAAACAAGGTTACATAATGATAAAAGCGTCAACACCTGAAGATGAACTATCACGGCTAAAAGACCTATATGAGTATGACGTTTTAGACACTGAAGCTGAGAAATCCTTTGACGACTTAACCCTGCTTGCATCTGATATTTGTGAAACGCCAATCTCACTAATAAGTCTTGTTGATCCCGACAGGCAATGGTTTAAATCAAAGCAAGGTATTGATGTAGACGAAACCGCACGGGATATCTCGTTTTGTTCTCACGCAATTTTAGAAAACCAAGTGTTCGAAGTTCAAAATGCACTTACTGATACCCGCTTTCACGATAATCCCTTGGTTACAAACGACCCAAATATTCACTTTTATGCAGGTGCACCTCTTATAACTCCTAGAGGAAATGCTATTGGTACGTTATGTGTTATTAGCGATAAACCAAAAAAGCTCTCAAGCAAACAGATAAATGCACTCACGGTTTTGAGTAAAGAAGTTATTGCGCAATTAGAGCTTAGACTTAATAATAAAAAGCTAGTGATGGCATTAGAAAAACAAAAAGCACACAATAAAGAACTAGAAAAGTTAAAAGAAGAAGCTGATACAGCCAATAACACAAAAAGTAAATTTTTGGCAAATATGACTCATGAGTTGAGAACCCCATTACATGGGATTTTAAATTTAGCTGAGCTTGCCATATCAGAAGGCACAACAGAGGAAAAAGATAACACCTTAAAAAGTATATTAAAGTCAGCACATTACTTATCAAATATTGTAAACGATATTTTAGACTTTTCTAAAATTGAGGCTGGTAAATTAGAGATTGAACATATCAACTTCAATCTTAATGACGTTATTAGCGATGTAATAAAACCCCAGTTACAGCAAGCGTCTGCTAAAGGTATAAAACTTATTAAGTCGGTAGATCCTAAAATAGCAGAGAATTTAAAAGGCGATCCTCTTCGGGTTTCGCAAATTTTAAATAACCTATGCTCAAATGCGATTAAATTTACCAAAACTGGCCAAGTCGAACTCAAAGTAAGTATTAAAAGCAGTACATTGCAAACACAATTACTCAAATTTGAAGTTATTGATACAGGCCTTGGCATTAATGAGACTGTTCAAGAACATTTATTTAAAGAGTTTCATCAGGCAGACTCATCAACTTCAAGAGAATATGGGGGGACAGGTTTAGGCTTATCAATTTGTGCTCGCTTAAGTGAATTAATGCAAGGGAAGCTTAGCTTTACCAGCAAAATAGGTAAGGGCTCCACATTTACCTACGAGCAAAACTTTGAGATTGCTTTATTACCATCAATACCAAAGCAGGGCTCTGATATAACAAACCTGCAAGGTTGTACTGTGTTAATTGCCGAAGATAATAAAATAAATCAGCTTATTATCGTTAAAATGCTCAAAGCACATAATGCTAATTTAATTATCGCAGAGGATGGTAAAGAATGTGTTAAGTACTTCAAAGAGCACTCGGTAGACTTAATTTTCATGGATATACAAATGCCTGAAATGGATGGCATAAAAGCCACACAGGCTATTAGAGCACTCCCTGCAGGTAAAACAGTTCCAATTATAGCTATGACAGCAAATACCCTAAAACAAGACATTGAGCATTATTTAGGTATTGGTATGGATGGCTACTTAACTAAACCGTTTGATAAAGCTAAGCTCAATAGCTTACTCAATGTTTATAATCCTAAAAACCTCAACTTAAAAAACTTAGCAGTAAAAATTAGCGATCCTAATGTTTCTAGTAACAGGAAACTAAAGCAAATATGCAAAGAGTTAAAAGCGCTTATTCCCAATGCTAATCGAGTCAGTCTGTGGTTATTTAATAAAGATTACAGTGCATTAAATTGCTTAGCTTGCCTTGATGAAAATGATGTTGTTTCAAATGGAACTGTTCTATACACAGAAAACTCCCCTGCTTATTTCAACTATATTTTAACCAATCAAGTACTCGACGCCTCCGACGCCAGAAATAACGACGTAACCAAGCCATTCTCTCACTCTTACTTTGAGCCGCTCAATATTTATTCTTTACTTGATTACATCTATATACTTGATAGCAAACCATTAGGTGTTATTTGTTGTGAAAGTGTAGGCTCAAAGGTAACTTGGAGCCATGCTGATAAAGAGTCGTTAATCAAAGTCGCAGACGTTACTAACTTGTTTTTATCTAAACAAATAAAGCATGAGTAAAACAGGCCTATTTAGAGGCTAAAATTGCCACTAAATAGGGATAAAACTTATTATCTGCCCTTCATATTAAGCCTGCTCTGACTCACGCTGGGTTTGATGTTTATCTGATTTAACTGGCTTTATTTTAAAGAAAAACGTATACACAACAGGAACAAATCCTAATGTTAAAATTGTTCCCATTGCAAGACCAAACGCAATAGTGCTTGCTTGACCATAAAACAAAACATCTTTAGATAAAATAAGTGGCATTAAGCCTATTATCGTTGTGCAAGTAGACATCAAAATAGGGCGTAAACGCCTTAAAGAAGCATTGATTACCGCCTCAAAGTTTTGTTGATTAGACTGCTCTGCGGTTTGTTGCTCTGAGTACTCTATCTGTTTACGTTCAATATTTATTCGGTCTATTAAAATCACCGCATTATTAATGATAATACCGGCAAGCGCATATAAACCTAAAATAACCATAAACCCAAAGTTTGCTTGCATAACCAACAAACCAAAAGCAGCACCAATAATAATTAGGGGTACGGTTAAAAATACAATACTGGTTGCACGGTAAGAGCGAAACTGCGCAATAATAATAAACACCATAATGGCAATACACAGCGGTAAATTAGCTAAAATAGCAGCTTGCGATTCCGCGGAGTCTCCAATCACCCCGTCGTATTCAATTTTATATCCAGGTGGTAATTTTTCTTTTATTTTAGCAAGCTTCTCTTCAAGTAAGGGCACCATACTTTGCGCCGACATAATTTGATTTTTAGCTTGTACCGTTACGGTACGAAATAAATTTTCACGCGCAATGCGGGCAAACTGCGTTTCATAGCGAATCTCGGCCACTTGCATTAAAGGAACACTGACGCCTCTAGCAGAAGAATAAATACTTACACTATTGATCCGATCTAAATCGTAACGCTCCCTGTCTTGTGCCCTTAATACAATAGGGAATATATCATCACCTTCACGAAACTCGGATATTATGCGTCCAGAAAAATAGGTTTCTAACGCTTGGGCAACATCATTTGAGCTAATTCCGGCACGACGAGCATTTTGCTGATTAACCTCAAGTTTAAGTGTCGTAATGCGGTTTTCCCAATCGCTTTTAATATCAAACGTGCCATCTACATTTCGCAACAAAGTTTTAATTTCATCGCTAACAGAATAAATATAATCACTATCAGGACCTTTAACTTGAATCTCTATTAGTGAAGAATCAGATGGCCCTAAGAACATTTTCGTAACACGCCCCATCACACCAGGGAAATCTTGAGCAAACATCTCTCGCACTCTCTTTAATGTAGGATCGGCGAACTTTCGTTCACCTACATCAATCATAAAAAATGCTTTTGAAGGTTCGGGGTCGATAGGTGTAAGTGATAAAACAAACCGAGGACCACCAAATCCAGCATAGGCCGCATATTTTTCAATATGTGGAAAGTGTTCTTTATCATCCAATTTTTTTGAAATAGCCTGCACCGCTGCGTCAGTTTTACGCATTGAAGTACCCGCTGGCATATCAAGGTACACTAAAATTTGTGCTCGGTCAGAATCTGGAAAAAATTTTGCAGGCACTAGACTCATAGCCCAGCCCCCAGCCAAAAATAGTCCTAAAATAACAACAACAAACGCAATACGCGCACGCATAATTTGTCGTAACGCTTTTTCATAAAGTGGGTTAAGGCTGTCGAAAAAGCCATTTATCTTGCGGCGAATAATATTTTGCTTTTCCCTCGTTTCTTTTTTAACAAAACGATGACATAAATAAGTAGTAAATGTCAGGCTTAGCGCCCAAGAAGTAAGTAATGCAATTAGCACCACCAAGGAGATCGAGCGCGTATATTCACCAGCACTACTTTGTGCCAACATAAGAGGTAAAAACACAAGAATAGTTGTTAATGATGAAGTTAAAGACGGTATCGCAAGAGTGCCTGAAGTGTTACGAATAGCATCATCACGCGTTTCGCCATCTTCGATACGCTTTTTAAAATCTTCAGCCATTATTATGCCATCATCAACCAAAAGACCAAGCGCAATAATTAAAGTAGCTAGCGACATACGCTCTAATGGAATACCCATAAAGTTCATAACTGAAAGCGTGATTAAAATCGCTGCTGGCACAATCGAGCCCACAATCAGACCAGTGCGTAAGCCTAAAAACATCACTACCACAATTGATACTATAACGATGGTTTGCAAAACACTAAAAGTCACACCAAATACTGCATCTTCAACCACATCGGCTTGGCGCGTAATATTTTTTAATTGATAGCCTGCAGGAATAGTTTGGTTAATTTGAGCTGTCATCGCTTCTATTTTAGGAGTGAACTTAAGCACATCCGCTTGTTCATCCTTAGATATGGCAAAAATAATGGCTTGGCGATTATTGTAATAACTTGTTCTTGATGGGGGATCGACCACTTTACGGCTTATTTTAGCAATATCGCGCAACAATATTGTTTCAGGCTGGTTAGGCACACTGATAAGTGTATTTCTAATATCGGCAAGGTTTTGGTAATTTCCTGAAGGTTGAATAATAAAGTTTTTGCCATTGGCGTCAATAACCCCACTAGGGCGTATAATATTTTGGTTTTTCAAAGCGGCAATTAATTGTTCAGGTGCAATACCCAATTGAGCGAGCTTAGCATTTTCAATTTCAATAAAAATACGCTCTTGTTGAATGCCCAAAATATCAATTTTTTTAGTGCCCTCAACTTGATGCAGCATATCAGCAATGTGTTGCGCCACATCTTGGCGATCGCCCATACTGTAGGCAGGATCAGCAATAAGTGCCACTGTTAATACGGCAACATCACCAAAATCATCGTTTACTACATAAGGCAATGTCCCATTGGGTAAGTCATCACGCACTGCGTTTATTTGATCGCGCAGTTTATCCCATTGTTGATCAAACTCACTTTGCTCAACACTTTGCTTAAGCTCAGCGTGAATAATAGAACGACCAGGAATAGATACTGAGCGAATTTCGGCAATACTGGGCATTTCACGAATAGCTTCTTCGAGTGTTTTAGTGATCAACAACTCTACTTTTTTTGCGCTCATCCCCGGATAAGCTGTTGTGACAACAGCTTCGCGAATTTTTATTTTAGGGTCTTCTTGCTTTGGTAGTTGATAATAACTAAAGGCGCCAAATAACATAAGGCCAAAAACAATAGCTAACATAAGGCGATTATGATCAAGAGCAAGCTCTGAAATAGTAGGGATCTTCATTGTTTTAAATCTCCGTCACGGGTTATGGGTTAAGTCGCTTAATTTCGCCTTCGATAAGCGTTACTTTTTGCCCATCGTGTAAAAAAGCCATTCCCGCGTTAACAATTTGTTCCCCCTCTTTTAAATCTCCTTTAATTTGCGCTTTTTGCGCAAAAAATTTCATTACATCCACTGTTGTTTTTTGTAAAACGTAGCCAGCTTGTTGTGAGTCAGCTTGCGCTGTTGTTATCAGTTTAAAAACAAAGTGTTGGTTATTTTCTTTTGCCATGATTGCACTTACAGGCACCATAAAACCATGGCTTTCTCCCTGCTGTTGTTTAAATTGCACTTCTGCACTCATACCCGTTCTGATACCTGCGATATCATTAGCTGAGATTTTTAAAATAATAGGAAAAGCATTCGCTCCTTGAGCAGCTGAGCCAATTTCTTTAATTTTAGCATTCAACGATTTATCTAAAGCTGAAATAGTTACCTTTGCCGGTTTATCAATAGTTAACGAGGAGAGAAGCCCTTCAGGCGCAAGCGCTGAGACTTCAAAACTTTCTTTACCTTGGATTAAAAGTGCCGAGATATTAGGGCTAACTTGTTGCGAAGGTTCAATATTACGTTTTGAGATAGTCCCAGCATAGGGCGCAATCAATGTAGTATCTTTTAACTTTTCTTTTGCCATCGCTAATCGCACTTGAGCAATATCGACTTTATCCTTGGCGCTCTCATATTGAGACTTTGCAGCATCGTATTGCGCGCCAGACACCGCACCATCATCAACCAGTGACGCTTTACGTTCAAAATCCTGCTTAACATTTAGCATCGTAGCCTTTGCATTAGAGACCTGTCCTTTGGCCTCCTGCACTGCCAATAAATACTTTGTTTGTTCTAGTTTGGCGAGGGGCTCACCTTTATCAAAAGCTTCACCAATATCAAAAAAAACGTCTTCAACCTTTCCGCTAACCTCAAATGTTAAGGTCGTTGTATCTGCAGGTTGAATAACACCTGACAAAATACGACTATCAAACGAGTTAGTTTTTTTTAACTCAATGGCAGAAACAGGTTTTAATTTTTGCTCAGGAACTTGCTCTTCAGAGCACCCTGACAGCATAAAAATAATAACTAAAAAAACAACTATATGATTCATAATTTCCCTTGATAAATAGTGTATTCAAACCGATTGAACTACTAAACTAACCACAATCAGTCTTCACTATGAGCCATCTAATTTAAAGTATGGCTAACATTGTTATCACCCTGAAAGCTTGGGTATAATGCATTATTCTGGCTGTATTCTTAGCCTCTAAATTGGATCTTCTCCCATGAAAAAACTATCTGCTGTGCAAGTTAAACAACAAGCACTCGTCCTCAATGTTGCTGACAAAATAGAAGAGCAAGGCCGTGCTGAAATTCCAGGTATGCTGCAGTGCTGGTTTGATGTGGAATATCATTTATTTCCGGGCTCTTTACTAATGTGTTTTCAGTTTGAAAACCAACAGGCACTAACTGCGGCAGAGCCTGAGTTATTAAAATGGCAAAAGCGCTTAAGCGGTGCCATGCTTAAAAAAGGCGTAATTTTAAAAGATATGCGTAAACATTTAGTATTTACCTTAAAAGGACCAGACGACTAAACCACTTATTTTGTAAGCGCACTCTACTTTAGTGCGCTCTCCAAATTAAACTCATTAACGTGTTCAATTAGCTCAGGGAAAAACGCTAAAAACAGTCCATCTAGCTCACTATAATGTCGGGTTATATCTTCAGCGGTGCCTGCAAAATTATTAGTAAAGCGAACCCGTTTAGCAATATTATCAAGCGCCCGCCCAACCCCATCAACGCTTTCATACTCTTTAAACCAATCGTTTTGTGTCATACTGGTTACTACACGTTGCATTCGTGTAGGCATTACAGGTATACGCTTATCCAAAAGCGCATAACTGGTTTGCTTAAAATCAATCAGTGATTGGTTATTAAACTGCTGCCAATGCTGAATCAGAAAATGATCAAACACCACATCAACAGCCACGCCTGCAAAGCGCCTGCGCTTGGGTGAAAAAAGCTGTTTAGCTTCTTTAACTAAAGGATGTGCATCAGTAAATTTATCCACTAAATAATGGTTATCTAGCGCACTTTTAACACTTGTCGGTATGTATGTTAGCTGTCGTTGACCACCAAAATCTCCCAGTAAGTTGCCAAAATGAGAATCAGCCGTAGGCTTTGCTAAATAAAGGTGGGCTAAATAATTCATTGGTTCCCATATAGATTAATATACTAAGCTCAGATAGTTTTAAAAATCAAACGCGTAAAAAGATGGAACGCAGTTCCACCTTTATACTTTTTAGATACTTATAGTGCATCTTGAAATATTACGCTTTTGAAACCTTGCTTGCACCAGCATTATCAAGAATTTCTTCAATACTATTTTTGTTATCGCTGTTATATTTAACACCGACGAGTATTGAACCCTTCTCAATTGCGTCTTCATAATACTTAATTTCATGTTCTGGAATAAATGCGCCGATTGCTGCACCTAAAGTCCCACCAACGGCAGCACCGGCGCCACCAGCTGCAAGTGCTGAAACCAAAGGACCTGCGACTAATAAGCCTGCACCACCCGAAGCGACTGCACCAACAGCGGTAAAACCACCAATAATTGCCGCTAACACGCCACCAGATGCAGCGCCAAGCAAACCGCCCTCTGAAGCTTTGGTACCTTCCTCTACAGCAAAGTCTTCCTTTGTATACGAGTCGTTAGCAACAATGCTTATATCCGCCTCACTTACACCTAAAGCTTCTAATCTATAAATGGCTAATGTTGCTTGTGATGCATTATCGAATAACCCAGTAATAACAGTACTCATAATAACTCCTTTATTTGTTTAAGAAAGTACGCTTAGTAATTAGCAACATTCAAACCAAAGTTTTAATCCTTTAAAATCAGAAAGATAAATAAAAAAGCAAAGTAGAACTCTACGTTTTAAAGTAAAAGTTGCTAGAAGTTGTAAAAAGTTCACACACATAGGTATAACTCAAGCGATTGAAATATGAGTAGAATTACAAAGAGATTAACGTTATTAGCTTTGCTCTTCTAAAAATATCAACAACCCACGCTCATAGCGACTTAGGTACTTAGTCTTACGGGGTAGTTTGTCTAAGTTATTAAAGTCCTTTAGAGCTTCCTTACCTCCTTTACACAGCTCAATCAACTTTGGATGAATATATGAATTACGAGCTATTGCTGGGGTATTCCCTAAATTACTTGAAACGCTATCTAACATATCTTTAAGCGAAAGCTGGCCGTTTGATTTATGTAAGACTTCAAATGCCAAAACACTGGCCCGCCATGTTCTAAAATGTTTTGCACTAAACTGCTCACCCATAACACTTTGAATAAACTCATTCACTTCTTTGGAGGTAACATCACAACACTCGCCTTCATCGATATATTGGAATAAGCTCTGCCCAGGCAAATCTTGCAACTGCTGTATGATAGAGCTAAGCACTTTATCTGTTATGTTCACTTCTCTTTGCTTACCGGATTTTGCTTTATACTTTAAACGAATATTTTTACCCGTTAGTTTTGCATGCCGGCTACGTAATGTCGTAGCACCAAAGCTATTGTTATGTTTGGCATTTTTTTTAGAACCAACACGCAGAGCTCCAAGGTCCATTAAACGTACAACGGCTGCAATTGTGCGCTGGCAATCAAGTTCATTACCTCGCAAATATTCCGATAGTTTTGCTCTTAACAAAGGCAGTTTATTTCCAAATAAAACACATGCTTCAAACTTTTTAAGCTCTTGCTGCTCTCTAAACTCGGGATGATAAAAGTATTGCTTGCGGCCTTTGCTGTCGTAGCCAGTAGCTAAAATATGCCCATTCTCCTCTGGACATAACCATACATCTTTGTATGCGGGGGGAAAAGCGAGATTGTCTAACCGCTTTATTTCATCTTTATCATGTATTTTCTTTCCTGCAGGATCATAATAAACCCATTGGTTTTCATGCCTCTTTCGAGTTATGCCCGGCAAGTTATCATCGACATAAATTAGTTTCATTTTATTCCTTTAAATTTTTGTAATCCTCAAATCAAACGGTGCCATCAATAACAAGGGCTAGTTCTCACTAGCCCCAATTAATGCGATTTATCGGCTCCAATACCTAAGGTTACGAATTTTTGAGACAAACTCACTTGCGGAAATTTTATTTAAATCCAACCAGCCATCATCAAGCTGTCCATTTAAACCCGTAGCCTCGATTAAAGGAGTTGCTTTATCACTAAAGCCGATATACTTCATATGTGCATAAGCATCACTGACAAAATCTTTCGCCTCCGGTATTTCAGCAAACTTTTTAGCGCCTTCATTAGTGGTAAGCAGAACTATTGCGTCGTAAAGCACCGAAGGACCGCCATTAATTACTTGATCGGCCTCAACAACCTCGCCATTACTGTTTTTAGCACCACCAACTTGAGCCGCAATAACTTCATGACTTGCACCTTCCTCTTTAAGGCTTTGTGTTAATAAATTAAAGGTTTCAGCATCAAAACCATCACTTACTAATATACCAAGCTTCCTGCCTTTAAATGTATTTGGCGCATTTTTTAAAATACTTAGCGCATCAGATACTGGTAAATCTTGACGGGTATCAAGCGCAGCTTCTGCGGCATCTGGCATAGTTTGTAAACCTAAACCCAATGCAACTTGCTCAGCAAGCTTGTTATCAATGTTTAACAGATGAGAAACCACGCGTTCTCTGATACGTAAATGCTCTACTTTAGATAACTCAAAAATCAAAGCATCTTGAATATGCGTTTGCTCAATGTCAGTTTGACTTAAATAGAATTGGCGCGCTTGGCTATAGTGATCACTAAATGTTTCTGAGCGATAGCGTAATTTACCCCCGTCAGTTTCAGATTCTGAGCTTTTGAATCCGTGTACAGGGCACTCTCGCGGGTTGTTTTCACCCCCGCTGAATGAATTAGGTTCGTAATTAACCCGGCCTTTGGGGTTCTGCATTGCCATGTGGCCATCTTGAAGAAAATGTCTCATCGGGCATTTTGGTGCATTAATAGGAATTTGTGTGAAATTAGGCCCACCTAGGCGTTTGGTTTGTGTATCTAGGTAAGAAAAATTACGGCCTTGCAATAAAGGATCGGGAGTAAAATCAAGCCCAGGCACTATATTTTGAGTACAAAATGCAACCTGTTCGGTTTCTGCGAAGAAGTTGTCTACGACTCGATTGAGTACCATTTTACCAATAACTTTAACTGGTACTTGCTCTTCGGGTATCAGTTTAGTGGCATCAAAAACATCGAACTCGAACTCTTCAGCAAATTTTTGATCAAATACTTGAATGCCCAGCTCCCATTCCGGATAGTCACCATTATTAATTGATTCCCACATATCACGACGATGAAAATCAGGATCAGCGCCATTTAATTTCAATGCCTCATTCCAAACCACTGACTGCATACCGCCTTTAGGTTTCCAGTGAAACTTAACAAATTTTTCTTCACCTTGTGCATTAATAAACTTAAAAGTATGAACGCCAAACCCTTCCATAAACCTTAATGAGCGCGGGATAGCTCTATCTGACATTGCCCACATAACCATGTGCATGGATTCTGGCGACAAACTTACAAAATCCCAAAAATTATCGTGGGCTGTTTGCGCTTGTGGAAAACCACGATCTGGTTCTGCTTTTGCGCTATGTATAAGGTCGGGAAACTTCATCGCGTCTTGAATGAAAAAAACTGGGATATTATTGCCTACCAGATCCCAATTACCTTCCTGCGTATAAAACTTAACGGCAAAACCTCGCACATCACGTGCTAAATCAGGCGAGCCCTGATTACCCGCCACTGTTGAAAAGCGTGCAAAAACAGGTGTTTTTTCACCTTTACGTTGAAAAATATCAGCAGAAGTCAAATCATCTAAAGCATCATACGTTTCAAAGTAACCATGTGCACCATACCCTCTTGCGTGAACAACTCGCTCAGGAATTCGCTCGTGATCAAAGTGAAACAACTTTTCTCGTAACACATGATCTTCCAATAGTCCTGGTCCGCGTTGACCTGCTTTTAATGAATTTTGATTGTCACTGATAGGGCAACCTTGTGCGGTTGTCATTACGGGATGGTCTTTATTAGCTTTTTGATGAAGCTCTCCTGCATGTCCTTTATTATTTGCATACTTAAATGACTCTGCCATAACTTTTCTTCCTTAAATAATTTTTTGATTGCTATATTTTTATAGGGTTAAAAAACAATAACCAAGCAAAAAAAAGACCACCTATAAATAGTTTTAAAATCAATGATTAAGAAAGAAATGAAAATATTTCACCAATACAAACTATAAAAATTACACAACAAATGTAAGCTTTCCTCAGAGCATCATTTTATTAAATTACTAAGCAATCAGCTTGTTCTGATTTTCATTATTACTGTATTTTTACAATGATAGATTTAGTGAGAACTTTGTCTGTATTGAGGGTTAAGAAAGGTTTGAACGCAAGATGCTACTCAGCTTTTTTCTTGTTTAAAATAGCGTTCTACTTTTGCACATGTAAGTTTAGATAATGAAAATTTACTCCCTTTATCTGGGCATAGTTTCTTTAAAAGGCTTACTGCATAACGCCCACAACTTGGCAAAGTAAATAACTCTTATTCCTCAGTAACACCTAGCGCAGATTGATAACTCAACAGATAAAACACCTTAAGCAATAACATCTGTCTCTGCGGATGAGTGATAGATTTGACCTAGTAAATTATTAGATATGACAATATAAAAGATTTTTAAAAAATGATAAAAACATCTTTATTCCTTTAAAAACCTATTTAATTATAATTATTCAGTCAATTACCTAACTCAGTTATTGGCTGCCTTAATATTAAAATATTGATGCTAATACACTTCACAACTATCTAACCAATTACAATTGTATTTTGATAATTCAGTAAAGAGTCAGGCCAACTTTGTTATCACTGTTGCTGCATTTTTTCGGTGCTGCTTGAGTCGTAAAACGCCTTGCTTAGCCTTTAATACTAAATGCTATTTTCTATTGCAACCAAGGCTACTCACGCATTATGACAACGACTTTTTTAAGTAAGCCACAGCAAGTCGCGCTGCAACAAGCACTGTTTAGCAGTAAGCTGTTAAACAGTGAGATAGTAACAAGTGATAACCCACCATCACAAAAGCAACAAGCCTATGGGCGTATCGCTGTAATGCTCTATCGCTTTAATTTACAAAAAATCAAATGGCCCTCTTTTTTAAAAACAGCTATAAACACTGCAAGCAATGAGTGCTCGTGGTTAACCCGTGAAATTATCAGATGCCAGCAAAGCTACAAAGCCCAGCCTAACGACGCCTTAATAATTGAACAGAATGCATTTTTTAGTGGTATTTTTAGCGAAGAACTCGCCTACATTGACGCTTTACTTGGAACAGAAGCACAGCCTGGATAAAGGATGGGGCAAGCATCTTTAAGCCTGCCCCAAGGATGAGTTAAAAGCTATATTTTAAGCTCAGCTTATAATTAACTGGCTCACCTGGTTGAGTCCAAATTGCAGAGTAAGAATTTGAGTAATATTCTTTATCCAGCACGTTATTAATGTTCAGTTGTACAATCACATCTTCATTAACGTTGTAAGTTGCGAACAGGTTCACCAGTGTATACGAAGGTAAGTAATACGTAGGGTCTATAGTTTCACCTAAGCGCTCCCCCTCATACTGAACAGCTATACCAACGCGTGCATTTAAATCGATTAAATCATTCAATTCTCTTTTAATACGTGCATTTGCACTGTGTTTAGGAATATTAAGTAAAGGGCTACCTTTTGGTAATTTTACCCACCAATCTGTATTAACCGTGTCGTTTGCTGTTTTTGCATCGGTGTAGGTATAGGCCAAATCAAATGAGGTGCGCTCTGTAATATAACCGTGTAAATCAAACTCAACGCCTTCGCTAGTTACCTCACCTAACGCCGTCGACACGCCTGCTTGTAAATCTGTGGTCAACATATTGCTTTTTTCGGCGCTAAATACAGTAAAGCTACCATTTAGGGTATCGGTGCTAAATTTAACACCCGCCTCAATAGAGGTTGTTGATTCTGGCTCAAATGCATCACCATTTATATCGTAACCACTGTTTGGCCTAAAACCTTCAGAGTAACTGCTGTAATACTGTATATCGTCTGAGAAAGCATACACTAAGCCTACTCGTGGGCTGAATGTACTCTGATTGCTTTTAGACTGACTTTGATTAATATGATTATCTATTTGCTGATCAAACCAATCATAACGACCGCCTACTTGTACTTTCCACTGCTCAGTGACGTCGATTTGATCTTGAATATAAATCCCGTAGCTATGCTGTACTTCAGTGCTGTTGAATAAAAGTGAGCCTTCGGGTGCTGTTTGCCCATACACGGGGTTATACATATTAATGGCATAGCGCGTATCCTCAAGCGTAGGGCGATATCTATACCAAAGTTTATCAAAATCAAACTTGCTGGCATCGGCACCTATTAATAAATGATGGGTAAACCCAGCAGCAGTAACGCTGCCACTTAGCTCAGTGCGGGCTGAAATATTTTTAGTTTGAAAATCACGCTCGTTATGTTGCCGACTTAAAGTTTCGCCATCAGTAAAATAAACCTGCCTGCTAGGAGCGAGTTCAGCATCACTCGATTCGCTTATAAATTTAGAATCGCTATAGCTAAGCCCATTTAAAAGTGACCATTTCCCTATTTGATGCTCAAAAGTCAGTTGATGAGAAATCGCATCAACCTCTGTTGGTTTATCGCTTGGCTCACCTAAAAACGTTTCAATAGGTAATGCGTCTATCTTCCCGTCTAGGGCAACAATCCCACGGTCAAACGTCACACTCTGATCAACATACTCTAGTTCATAATTTAATTTTGTTGTGTCGGATATTAACCAAAGAATTGAAGGTGTGATCACCGTTTTTTTATTTTCGTGGTAGTCTCTAAAACCCTCACCGTCTTCAATTGCACCATTTACTCTAAAAGCGAGTTCATTGGTAATAGCATTAGTGTAGTCACCTTCAGCGCGATAACTCTGCCAACTCCCTGCAGATACTTTCAAAGAGCCTTGTTCTTCAAACTGTGGCTTTTTAGTGATGATATTAATAGTACCGCCAGGCTCAGAGCGACCATAAAGAGCAGAGCCAGGCCCTTTCATCACTTCTACATAATCAATATTACTGGTATCGCGGGTACCGCTAAAACTTCGACCCGATGAAAAGCCATTAATTAAAAAGCCTGAAGGAATATTCTCATCGCCTACTAAGCCACGTATTGCAAAGCTTTCCCACAATCCACCAAAATCATTTTGTTCAGAAATACTCGGCGTTAGATCAAATATATCTGTGAGTGTAGTCACTCCTGCGTCATCGAGGTTTTCTGCTGATATAAACTCAATACTTTGTGGTTGCTCGCTTAAGGGCACATCGCCACGAAAAGCTTGTCTAACACCCGTAACCGCTATTTTCTCTATGTTAGCTGACGCTGAAGCTGCGTATACAGAAGGCGCTAAAATGGTACTTATAGCAATTGATATGGCAGATATTTGGTATCGATTTATTAAGTTCATTCTATCTCTTAGATATCACGCAAGCTTAATCGGTTAAGTTTTTACTAAAATTTTTTTAGTAAAGCCGATTAAATAAACATGAAATACAAATGGTAATTATTGTTATTTGCAATAATATACAAATAGAATAAAAAGAGCTACCCTACAGCAACAAATTTTACAAAGTTATTAGAGGCTGTTTTTTCTTTTTGAATTAAACGTATTCAACATCGAAAAATAAATACCTCCTAAAATTTAGAGAAAAAAATGAAAATATTACCTTTCGCCTGCATGGCATTAGTCACATCAATATCAAGCGCATACAGCGAACAAACACAGGCTCATGCAATATGGTTTGCAGAGCGCTCATCACAGTTGGCCTTTATATATGGCGAAGGCGCACAAGATTTAGATACCGTAAAACGACAAAATAAAATTAAAAGCATTACTGGCTATAACAAAAACTGGCAACAACAAAACGTAAAGCTTGTTGAGTCAGGGCCTATGATGCTACTAAATGATAAAACCGTTTATGCGGTTACTGGCATGCTCGATAATGGGTTGTGGAGTAAAACAAAGGAAGGTAAATGGTTTGCTAAAGGTCGAGATGCAATCCCCAATGCACTATTAAGCGAACATACTAAAAAGTACGCAGTACATTTACGTGGCCCGCTTACCCAAGTACCTGCGCTTAAAAATCAGCAATTGCAAATTCTTCCTGTAGGCGAAGAATTTTCAGATCAAAAAGGAGCTATGGTTAGTTACCGCATAACTTTCAATAGTAAAGCTGTTCAAGGTGCTAAAGTAATCAATGATTTAGTAAACGATCCAGATCAAGAAGCAATAGTTAGTAATGATGACGGCTTGGTCACATTGCCATTGCGTAACCAAGGCTTAAACGTAATAGCCGCAATCTACGACGAAAAAAGCACGAATTTAAATGTATTTGATAAAACCGAGCATTTAGCCACACTCTCATTTGTTTTACCCCATGCGGCAGAGTAAACGTTAAATACAGTCAAGTCAGCTCAATTCCTTACTCGCTGGCTGACTTTTCATTCTCAATTATCACTGTTTAGCCCTAAGCGGTGATAATTTAAAAAGTAGTCTTGAAAACCTAACTATTTAATAAAAAAGAAAAAACACCCCAAAACATCACACTTTTATTTATAAAATATTAATCATTAAAGTCGGGGAATTATAATAAATAAAGTTCATAACTCTCTCGTCTATCAAAAATAACACAATTAACCTGATTAAAAACCAACCTTTATTTATTAAATTTTTGTTCTACAGTTTATTAATTAGTGGTGCTACAACGAACCTGTTATTTTTCAAAGATACAAGTCGATAAATGGACTGCCAAAAGGAATTTAAAAATGATCTCAAATTTAAATCAGATTGGTTTCACTTCAATTAAAGCAAAATTATTAGCGAGTTTTAGTCTAATAATCATCATGCTAATTGTTACTGCTGGGATTGGTATATATAACCTTTCCATAATGAATGATCAGATGAGTAAAATAATTAATGTTTCAGCTGAAAAAGTAAAACTGGCAGCTAGAGTCAATCAAGGCGCTTTAGCTGTATCTCGAGCTGAAAAAAATATAATTTTGGCAGACTCAAAAGCAGCCATGGATGAATACGCCGACTTCATAGCTCAAACGCGAGATGAAATGCTAGAGCGACGTGCAACTCTTCGCAATTTAGTCAATGACAACGGTAAACGTTTACTCGATGAATTTGCCGCGACATGGGATGAATATATTGAGGTAAATCTTCAAATTCGTGATCTAGCAAGAGCTGATTTAAACGACAAAGCAATAGTCTTATCTAAAAATGAAGGCAGGAGGCTAAACGATTTAGCCATTTCTCAAATGGCTAATTTAGTAAATGCAATCGAACAAGATATGGCAAATGACGAGTTAGAAGCTCAAGCACGGCACTCCTCTGCATATAGCTTAATGCTTGTAATTACCCTTGTAGGCTTAATCGCAGGTATTGTTATTGCCATTTTTATCTCTTCGAGAATTACCGGCGCACTTAATCGCCTTTCACATAGAATGAACGATATTGCCGATGGCGAAGGTGATTTAACCGTAACAGTCGACGATTCATCAAAAGATGAAACCGGCGACGTTGCCCGCGCATTTAATAAATTTGTTGCTAAAATTCGCACCACAATAACCTCAGTGGCATCCGAAACCACTCAGGTTGCATCAACTTCCGAAGAGCTTTCAATAGTTAGTAACACCACAAGTGCAGCAGTTAAAAAGCTGCATGATGAAACGCAACAAGTTGCCACCGCTATGACGCAAATGAATGCAACAATTCAAGACGTTGCAAATAGCGCAGAAAATGCAGCCAGTTCAGCAAGTGATTCAAATAATAATGCTAAAGCCGGTGAAAGCATGGTGAACGAAACAGTTCACGCGGTTGATAACCTTACTAAAGAAATTAATCAATCCGCCTCTGCAATTGAAAAGCTACAAGCCGACAGCGAAAATATAAGTACCATATTAGATGTTATTAAAGGCGTATCTGAACAAACAAACTTATTGGCATTAAATGCCGCCATTGAAGCCGCAAGAGCGGGTGAGCAAGGCAGAGGTTTTGCAGTCGTTGCTGATGAAGTACGAACCTTAGCACAACGAACTAAAGAGTCGGCCACCAACATAGAACAAATGATCGATAAGTTTCAATCCGGAATATTAACCGCCATTGAGGTAATGACCAAAAGCCAACAACAAACAGACTTAGTTGTTGAAAAAGTGAGTAAAACAGGTGAAACCCTGCGAACAATCAATGACTACAGCAGCGCAATTAATGATATGAACGCGCAAATAGCCTCAGCCGCTGAACAACAAGCCGTGGTCGCAGATGAGATCAGCCGCAACGTTGTTAATATTAAACAAGTGACAGAGCAATCATCAGCTGCAACTGAGCAAACATCAACAGCAAGTAACGAAATGGCAATACTAGGCAATAACTTATTAAAACTGGTACAACAGTTTAAAGTGTAAGTACTGGGCTTCTCATGCTTTCAAGCTGAGTAGTGTTCGGCAGCAGGTTTAGCAGTACAAACCACTAAAAGCATAGGTAATAAAAGGAGCTCAAATTGCAGGCATGAATGACTTGTGGTCACCTGCAAACGAGCCCTTTTGGCTGCTGCCGGTGAGGAGGTAAAAACTTACACAAGATTTTACCTCTCTTAAATTAAACTTTTAATTAGATTAGCTGCCCAACAAAGTTAACACTATTATGGGCTAAAATAGGAAACACCAAACTCCCTGTGCGCTCTCTTAGCCAAAGTAAAATAAAGCCGTAGCCACCTGTTAATAAAATAGCGGGGAAAGAAAAGTGCCACTCTCCACCATTAAACATAACCCCATGAACTAGTCCAAATAACACCACTAAGAGCAACCCTGCAATGTTAATTGACGCACCACCTAAATTATAGCGTTCTGATATGATTGCCAAAGATATACAAAATAAAAGAATCCCTCTAAACATTGGCTCTTCATCAAAGCCAGGCATTGTTGCCTGATAAAGTAAGGTTTCTAAATCATAATTAGGTTCACCACTCCAAAAAAGTGATACAACTATCTGTAAAATGATAAACAAGCACATAACTGTAAAAGCGGGTTTTATAGAGTTTTCATTTTGCCTAAAAGTAAAACCAGCATCCGCAATACGAAAGTTAGCTTTAAATTTAACTAAAGCCAATAGTACGACTAACCAAAGGATTATTGCCGCTACTTTTCCAGACCAATTCCACGACATATCAGGAAAAAGCATATCCAAGGGGATAACCTTTCCACCTTTAAACAAAGCAAAAAAGTAGCAAACTAAAATACCTAACGAAATCAAAGACCACATTAGATTTAAATCAACTTTTTTAATTGCTCTTAATATCAAAACTAAAAGTAATATAACGCCGACATTTGCAAATAAACCTATAAATAGATCTTCCATGAATACCTCTTTTTTTAAAGGCTATTTCTAGCACTTATTTTATTATTGTTTTAAGTAGTAACTAATACTAATCCTAAATTAGGTACTGTTAAACAATTAGTTATAGAAGAGGAGAGTGAAACGGGGTCAAACCCTAAAGGGGGCATTTTTACTAGTCAGTATGCGACTTAGTCAATATCAACTTCAAAGCGTAAAATATCACCAGGTTGGCAATCTAAGTATTTGCAAATAGCGTCAAGCGTTGTAAATCGTACAGCCTTTGCACGGCCCGATTTTAATACAGATAAATTTTGTGGGGTAATCCCAATTGCTTCAGCAAGCTCTGCCGACTTCATTTTACGCTTTGCGAGCATCACATCTAAATCAATTATTATTGCCATTAAATTACTAACTCTTGCTCTTGTTGCAGCTGTTGCGCCTGTTTCATTATCCATGCAATAACATAAATAATAAGCCCAACTATAAAGCCTATGATATCGGTGTCTTGAATCACTACAGCTCGTTTAAGCTCACTACCTGAGAACATATTGAGCAGTGTTACCAACAACGCGGGATAAAAAGCCACAAATATAAATTGCAGTAATAATAAGCCACCAAGCCATTTAAAGCATTGAATATTCTTTAAGTTAAAAAACAATCCTTTACGGTAAAGCATAAATAAGCGAATTAAAATCAGATTTACAATAATGTATGGCAACATTTGCGGTAACGCTAACCACGTCATTGCATTAAAACTGTTTGCCGTTAATGTGCTTGCAGTACTTTTCCAAGAACCGGTAACTTCAAGCCCTATCCACAAGTGAGTACCGTTAGCTTGAGTAAAGTTTAAAACATCACTGCCATTAAGTAACAATACAACGGCGGTAATCAATAAAGTAGTTAGGGTCAAAAAAAGTAACGCTAATATTACGTTACTCATCATTACTATTCTTTTCATTTTAAGATTTCTTTGCTTTTAACTGCATTACTAATCGCTGATAATGTAGCTGTAACTTATCACCAGTCAATGCATTACCATGGTGCTTACCCTTTACAATATATAATTGCTTTTGCTTTGAAAGTGCATGTTGGTATAAAGTTTCAGCTAAAGCAGGAGGTGTTTGAGTATCATTTTCTCCGGTAATTATTAAAAGCGGAGCAGTAAATGATTCCACTACCTTTAAATTATCAACTCTAGCTAGCTCATCACTAAAATTAACCTCTACAAATGGCTTTACAAACCAAGGCATACGTTGCGATGTCATTTGCTTTACATTAGTAATACTTCCTTCAAGTACTAGCGCATCCGCGGGCCGCTCACTTGCAACATACCCTGCAATCATGCTGCCTAAAGAGTGTCCATGTAAAATAGTCGGAGTGCTTTTTAAATCTGTACGGGTTGCAACATAATCATAAACTGACAATGCATCACGCTTTAAGTTTTCAATTGTCGGCGTGCCCTCACTATTACCGTAACCTCGATGATCAACCATTAAGATATTTACATTCATTGGCAATATTTGTTGTGCAGGTTTACCTCCAGCAACGCTTACACGAAATTGATTACCACCAAAATAAATAACCGTTGCTTGCGCATCATCAACCTTTATCAAGGTGCCACTCAACGTCACATCGTCAAACCCATTTATAGTTATATCTTCTGTTGTCGCTGTTTGCTCAATTTTACGCAGCTTTGTAATCTGTACTTTTTGATCTGGGTTCAGAAAATTTGACTCTTCAATCGAAATTGTTGTGCATGCAGTTTGCAGCACAACTAACACTATAGTAGCAAGAGTAAGTAACTCGCGTTTCATTTTAAGTTCCTTCTATTAAAAAATCACTATGACACTCAAAAACTAAAAAAACAATTAAAATTACCGCAAAACGATAACTTATTATTGCTTTATAATATTTAAATGTATTTTCAGCATTCCTTTCTATTATAAGATCGGGCTAAATTACAACGATGTCTAACTCAATATTGTGTCGCAATATAAGAATAAGTTCGCGAATAGCGAGGGCACAGCATCCCCGTTTTAGCTGTCGTCACCTCAGCGACAAAAATTGAGTAAGGTTTCTAATTTCTAAAGATGCGAGACGCATTCACATTATCTGTAATAGTAATCTCAAACATCTATTAGAGCATGCGCCCGCGTGCCAGCAAGCTAAACGCCCACAATAAATAACACATACTCTTGGTTTGTGAACGAGTAAGCATATTTGTGATTTGTTGGGTTTCGTTTAACTCTATCCAACCTACGTTTATATAATTAACATTAATCACTACACACAAAAAAGCCGTTGCATTGCTGCAACGGCTTTTGTAGCTTTGATAAGTGTTAGTCTCGTATGTGTGAGCCCGAAGACATAGCAAAATAGATTGCGGTCGCCGTACACGTTACAAATACCGATTTGGGTTACTCTCATTTGTTTTTGTGACTAAAGTTTTTTAAGTACTCCATTTGCTTTTTTTGCCGTCTTTTAAGCCTTTTAGTAACATTAACACTCACCTTTAAATACTTACTTTTAAAAAGTAGCAATATAAATGAATTAAAAATAATAAATAAAAATGAAAGTTCTAAACCATTAAATAAACGTTCACTTTTTTGCTCAAATGTTAAACCTAAAATATAAACTAGGGACACAGCTATAGAGCACCCAGCAACTAAGCGGTAAACTTTAATAACCCAGCTTCTACCAGTAGATATGAGCGCCCCAAGAAAGATAAACACACATATGCCAATAAAAAACCCGATAGCCCTAGGCCCTAGCTCATTTACAGTATCATAAGGCCAAAGCATAACTAATATTGTAAATGCTAATGATGAGTAGCTAATAACGCTTGATACAATAGCTAAAGCACAGACTAAGCTGTATTTTAGTTTTAATATTGAATGACTCTGTAAGCTAGTAGCTCTCATTTCACTGACCATCACCTAAAGCCATTATTCAAATAATACAGATGAAAACATTAATAGTGCGCAAAGCATAAAAATTACAAAATACACTTTAAATAATCTAGAGACGTGAGCTGGTACCTTGTTTCTATCACTTAATAAATTATACCGTTTTGCATACCAATCAAATAAAAATACACTGCCATAATGAAGTAAACCATGAAGCGCCATAAAAATATTTAGGGAATAGTAGCGATTTCCATGCTCTAAAATATCTTCAACCGTTCTGAGCTTTTTTGCTTTTAAATAAAAAGCTAAAGGTAAAAGAATGATAAAAATAACACTTAAGCCAACACCAAAAAATATCAGATCCATTATTTAATCAACAAAAAAGAAAAGCAGTTAATCTAAACAAAGTAGGCCATTAAGCATGCTAATAAAAACATAAGGCTAAATGTTATAAACAAAATATAATAAAGCTTAAACCACATCTGCAAATTTTTGGGTACCTTTTCTCTCTCCTCTATTACCTTATAACGCCTAGCATACCAATCGAATAGAAATATAGAACCGTAGTGCAATGCTCCGCTACCAGCAGTTATGATATTTAATGAGTAAAAACGATTTCCATCATCTAGAACATCCTCTACCAACCGTGTTTTTTTATCTTTTATAGCTATTAACATTGGTAATATTATAAAAAAGAAAAGACCCGCAGATGTAAGAAACAGAGTTAAAAACCACAACTTAATAGGCTCCATTACTTTTCAATAACCTCATATATTAACTCGCCTGCAACCCCTCCAGAATAACCTCCACTAACGCCTAATCCAGCACCTTTGGCTTTGTCTCAACATACTTAGCCTTGGTACAAGTTTGCTCATTTCCTTCTGTGTATGCTTTTACAATCTTTGTATTGGCCTAAACACCTGTCAGCGAAGTTCCAATATGGCCCAGACCTTTTTAGGTTTTGGGGCATGTTAAATTGAGTTTAAAAAATAGGGAGGCTTGGCTTTTTGAATAAAAATATTAAGAAATCAAAGTGCCCTGTTTGACCAGTAGTTTTTAATGGGTGACTCATTTCGTTTTTTAGTTCTTCATGGAGATCATTCTAAAGATTAAGACCTGATCTCCATATTAAAAAAGAAAAATTTATAAAGTTAATTAAGATTCACTTATGGTTTGAAGCTCTTTTATGAAACTTTCATCATCTTTTAATAAAAAGCATTTTGCCAGTTGAATATCAACTTCATGCTTGGTTTTCAATTGAGGCGAGTAATTTTTAACCAGCAACGCAACCTGTTGAAACTTATTAGCCGAATAGCCACTCATTTCAACAATTCCACCCGTTATTTTACTAATATCATTAGTAGGAATGTTATTATCTTTGAAGTACCAAAAAAAGCAATTTGCACTAGCAAAATCCATCAGTGGTTCTTTACTTCTCTCTGGCATAGATGAGCATGAAAAGCTCAAGGTTAATAATAAAAAAACCCCTATTACCTTAAACTTCGACATCACGGTGCTTCCCAAAATAAAACGTTATTTGACTGGCTACCGTAACCTTTATAAACGCATTTACTTCCATCCCATAAATCTGCATGTCCAGTAGCGTCAGACCAACCATTTACTTCATAAATAATAATACCTTTACGACCGTTTAGCTCTTTTTCATGTATTGCTGGTTTATACATATCTGGATTACCGTACTTCTCTGTTAAATACTTAATCAGTATTTTTACTCGAAAAATATACCAGTTTTTATTTTTTCCAGAAGAAACCTGCCCTTCAAATTTTCCATTGGGACCGATAGCTTTGTAGTAAGGAATCTTATGAGTAGAGTCTGCACTATTTAAAGCGAGAGAGATTCGTGTTGCGCATGCGTTATTAAAAACACCAATATCATGATTTAATTCCACTTTACCACCTATTTTTTTAAAAACAGCTGGCGCAGGCAGTGCAGGATAGTTTTTCTGTAGAGTATTCCATGTAGGTAGATTTATCATAGTTAATTCCTTTTAATTTAGTCTATGTTGTACCTAAATTATATTTTACGAGCTCAAAAAGCAAGCTAAAATACATAACTTTAGAATTGAGCTAATGTAAATCTAATGGGTAAGTAATCTGGATTTAAATAATCAAAAACTAATATCAGCTACAATAAACATCACAGTATGCATGATGGCACTGACTATATAAGCCCCTATAAAAAATGCAGCAAATGCTGAAACGGCTCCACCTCCTGTATATCCGGCTTTAGCTTTTTCTACCATTAAAACATAGATGCTCAGCCCTATACTCACTTTAAACCACAGCCAGTAGTCATTACTAAATAACGGTATTGCTGCAAAAGCAAAGATCGGTACTAGAATTTTACCTTCTTCGTTTTTGTGTAAAAAATAAAAAGCCATAACAGCAATATATAAAAATGGCGTTACATCACTCATATAAAAAACTTCCTTGTAGATATAAAATCAAAATAAATAAATTTTAACTATTGTACTTTTTAATCAATACTAAGCACTTAATAAAATTGAGTTTAAAAGTAAGAACACTTGGTTTTTTAAATGAAATACCAAGAAAACACAGCTGCCTGCTTGACCGGAACTTTCTAATGGGTGATCCCTTTGGTTCATTAAGCTGCCTGCTTAACATGAACTTTCTAATGGGTAGCCCTTTGACTCTCTTTAGACTACTTCCAACAAGAAAAAGAAGGCTATCTAGTTTTATCTAAAAAACCACCAATAAGTATGGTTAAAATTGCAGCAACAACTACATTACCAACTTTTTTGTAAGTACCCTTATCAACTTTTGTTAACCTCAGTATTAATTTTGCTAGTAAATTTTTAAGTCTCCAATTCACTACATGCTCAAACCAACCGTAATATTGTAGCGTCTGCCTGTTAAAACTATAACCATTATTAATTGATTCAAGCCTAACAGCTTCTATATCAATTACTTCGACTAAAGTGAACTTAGCAATACCCTCATCAATTTTACTATTTATGAATTCCGCTAGATTATCCTTAGATGATAAAGCATTTTTTGTTAATCTAAATTCGTCGAACTTTGGGCGATCTATGTCTATTAAGCGGATTGGTTTAATTATACTTTTTCCATCCTCATTAATTAATTTAACTGCATATTTAATATTAAGACCATAGTGGCCAAGCTTATTGTCATATCTAACGGGGTGGATGCCTAATGTCATTTTACCTTGTAGTTGTTCAATAACTGGGTCCCATTTCTTAATCCAATCTTTAACAACATATCTCCCTTGAGAAGTAGATAAAACTATCCTTTTCTTCACTTTCGAATCTTTAATTAAGTCATTTAAGTCTACAGGTTTCATTCCTGAAGCATAAAACTCTACAGGAGAATATCTTGCTACATATGATTCATAAGCTTTGAGTATATGTGGCTCACTAAAGCTCTCTAATTCGATGTAATAGTTTCTACCTACCATTAAGTATATTTCAAAGATAATGACAGCTTTGTCCTTGCAGTTCTCTATAGTAATATTACTTACGTAATCATCTTCAGCATATACACTATTTGAAATACTAACTCTGCCTTTAACACTCATTCCAGACTTCCGCCTTACATTTATGATTGCGACAGTTAGTGCAACTAATGCAACGGTCAACCCTATTATTGAAACTACAAAAGTAACTAATGGCATAAAGGGCAGATATTCAATAAGGAGTTCTAAATCAGATAACAAATTAATTTCCAAATTTAAGCATTACATTATTTTTAATAGCTTATATCTTTGTTTTTTATTTAACAATATTTGGATCTATTAGAGCCACTAGCCCTTCTTTAACAGGATTACACCATTAAAGAAGGGACACTTGATATAGGTCTCTGTTTCGCCAAGACCAGACACCAACCTCACGTTTAACACCCTCCCCGTCATCACGCCCTGAAAATAAGCAATTGATGAGTAATGCATTTCATGGATGAAATGAAAGCCATGCTTGCACATGGATGTGCTTTCATGGCGTTTACGTTCACATCAATTAATTATTTTAAGGATTAAGCGTAATGCTCGGGTGCGCTGGGAGAGTCCAGAGAGGGGTCAGCGGCAGCCCCTCTTTGGCTGCCGTCGCCAGCGCGACAAAACCTTGAATAAGGTTTCTAATTTAGGTCACGGATTTATCCAGGCAAAAGTTAGCAATAAAAGCAATCAGCCAAGGTGATACAACTTTTTGGGCTAAAGCCCAACCTACAAACCACGCAAGCCAGCAATCTCAGCGCCTACGGTGATACCTATTATTCCTGTGTTAAATCACACATGCCTAAAGAGCAACCTACAAACAATACATATTTACGTGCTTGAGAGTTGGTAATGATATTGGAGAATCGTTGGGTTTCGTTTCACTCTACCCAACCTACCCCATATAATTTATGGCGAATCACCACGCACAAAAAAGCCGCTGCATTGCTGCAACGGCTTTTATAATTTCGATAAATCCCCACTCTACAGTGGAACTTACTACCCATTAAAGTTCAAAAATTAATCGCGGTATGTCTCAATCGGAGGACATGCACATACTAAATTACGGTCGCCGTATACGTCATCGATACGCGTAACTGTTGGCCAGAACTTATCTTTAGCTACTGCTGGTACAGGGAAGGCAGCGTAAAAACGGTCATACGCGCGGTCCCATTCATTACCTAACACATCAGCTTGTGTGTGCGGTGCAAATACCAGTGGGTTGTTTTCGATAGACCATTCGCCTGAAATGATTTTATCAATTTCACCTTTAATCGATACCATCGCTTCGATAAAGCGGTCAATCTCGCCCTTAGACTCAGATTCAGTTGGCTCAATCATTAATGTGCCCGCTACTGGGAACGACATTGTTGGTGAGTGGAAACCATAATCTTGTAAGCGCTTAGCAACGTCCATTTCAGTAATGCCTGATGCTTCTTTTAATGGGCGTAGGTCAATAATACATTCGTGGGCAACGCGATTGTTACGGCCACGGTATAAAATTGGGAAGTGCTTGCTAAGCTCATTGCTTAGGTAGTTAGCATTTACAATCGCCATTTCTGTCGCTTGTTTTAAGCCTTCAGAGCCCATCATCGCAATGTAAGCCCATGAAATAGGTAAAATAGCTGCAGAGCCGTAAGGCGCTGCCGATACTGCACCATTTCCTTCATTAGTACCTGGTACGTTAATTACACTGTGGTTTGGCATAAATGGCGCAAGGTGTGATTTAACACCAATTGGGCCAACACCTGGGCCACCGCCGCCGTGTGGAATACAGAAGGTTTTATGTAAGTTTAAGTGCGACACATCTGAGCCAATAAAGCCTGGGCTAGTAACACCTACTTGGGCGTTCATGTTTGCGCCATCCATGTAAACTTGGCCACCATGCTGGTGAACAATTTCACATAATTCACGAATAGTTTCTTCGTATACACCGTGGGTAGATGGGTACGTTACCATGGCACATGATAGGTTTTCAGAGACTTCTTCAGCTTTCGCTTTTAAGTCTTCCATGTCGATGTTGCCGTTTTTATCACAGTTAACAACCACAATTTTCATGCTGGCCATTTGTGCCGAAGCTGGGTTAGTACCGTGTGCAGAACTTGGAATTAAACATACGTTACGGTGCGCGTCCCCTCGTGATTCGTGGTATTTACGAATAGCGATTAAGCCTGCGTATTCACCTTGTGCACCTGAATTTGGTTGCAATGAAACCGCATCGTAACCGGTAATGTTAACTAGCCAATCGTGTAGTTCGTTAATCATTATTTGGTAACCTTCTGCTTGGTCTAGCGGGCAGAATGGGTGAAGGTTTGCAAATTCAGGCCAGGTAACTGGGATCATTTCAGCGGTCGCGTTTAGTTTCATGGTACATGAACCTAACGAGATCATAGAATGATTAAGTGCTAAATCTTTGTTTTCAAGGCGCTTAATATAGCGAAGCATGTCTGTTTCGCTGTGATAGCTGTTAAAGTTTGGATGCGTTAGTATTTCATCATCACGCACTAAGCTTGCAGGAATAGACTCGCTGCCATTTGCTTCAACATCAGCGGCAATCGCATCTACACTTAGGCCGTGGCCTTCGCCTAAAATAATATCAAATAACTCGGCAACGTCTGCACGGGTTGTGGTTTCTGATACTGAAATTGAATACTCGCCTGCATGGTTAGCAGCAAAGTTAACACCTTTAGCTACAGCACGCGCAATCACGTCGGCTTTGTTTTCATCAACCACTGTTAATGTGTCAAACCAAGTAGTGTGCTTAAGTGCCACACCTTTTGCTTTTAAGCCAGTTGCTAAAATATCAGCAAAACGGTGAATGCGTTGTGCAATGGTTTTTAAGCCTTGCGGGCCATGGTATACCGCGTAAAACGCAGCCATATTCGCTAGCAATACTTGCGCAGTACAAATGTTTGAGTTGGCTTTGTCGCGGCGAATATGTTGCTCGCGGGTTTGCATTGCCATACGTAATGCATCGTTACCTAAACGGTCTTTTGATACACCAATAATACGACCTGGTAATGAACGTTTGTATGCATCACGTGTTGCAAAAAATGCAGCATGTGGGCCGCCGTAACCCATAGGTACACCAAAACGTTGTGCTGAACCCAGTACTACATCTGCGCCTAATTTACCTGGTGCTTTTAATAGTAATAAGCTCATGATATCGGCAGCTACACAGGCAATCGCTTTTTTGCTTTGTACGCCAGCTATTAGGTCTGTTATGTCAACAATTTCGCCTGATGTTGACGGGTATTGGAATAATGCACCAAAAATATCGTGGTTCACAGCATCGGCGGCTTTACCTACAATAATTTCAAAACCAAATTGCTCTGCACGGGTGCTTACTACGTCAATGGTTTGCGTGTGTACGTCGTCGGCAATAAAGAACGCATTGGCCTTTTTAGCTTTAGATACACGCTTTGCAAGGCCCATAGCCTCGGCTGCAGCAGTTGATTCGTCAAGCAGTGAGGCACTTGCTAAATCTAGGCCAGTAATATCTAGGGTCATAGTCTGGAAATTTAATAGTGACTCTAAACGCCCTTGTGCAATCTCTGGCTGATACGGTGTGTACGCTGTGTACCAACCCGGATTTTCAAGTACATTACGTAAAATTACGTGCGGTACGTGAGTTGGGTGGTAGCCTTGGCCAATATACGATTTGAAAACTTTATTTTTGCTTGCTACTGATTTTAAGTAGCTTAGTGTTTCAACTTCGGTGCGGCTTTCGCCGATATTAAGACCTTGCTCAAGACGGATACCAGCAGGTACAGTTTGACCGATCAGCTCTTCAACGCTCGATACTTCAAGAGCGCTAAGCATGTCGTTTACTTGCGCTGGGCTTGGCCCAATATGGCGGCGAATAAAATCTTGCTTTTGCTCTAATTGTTCAAGAGATTTGGCGTTTGACATGTGTCCAGATTCCTATGATCCAAATACTAATGGGTAACTAGTATTGATTAAAATATGTGATGATTTAGCAGCCTACTTTGTATGGAAAAATAAGCGCTTTAATCATAAAAGCCCCAATGTTTTAACATAGAGGGGCTTTTATTAATTAACGATTAGTCTTCGTCAATTGTATGCGCGTAACCTTCAGCGTCTAATAAGTTATCTAACTCAGACTCTTCTGACGCTTTAATACGGAATAACCAACCGTCGCCGTATGCGTCGTTGTTTACTGTTTCAGGCGCATCTTCTAGCTCTTCGTTAATGGCAACAATTTCACCGCTAATTGGCGCGTAAATGTCTGATGCCGCTTTTACTGACTCTGCTACTGCACAGTCTTCGCCAGCATCTACTTCGTCGCCTACTTCTGGTAATTCAACAAATACCATGTCGCCAAGCAGTTCTTGTGCATGCTCAGAAATACCAACAGTGTAAGTGCCGTCGCCTTCGTTACGAACCCACTCGTGTGAAGGTGCGTATTTTAACTCGCTAGGGATATTGCTCATTTTTTTCATCCTTTGGTTTAGATTGGGAGAATACCAATAAATAAGGCTAACTTATTTATTGGTATAACCAAATTATTTAGATTATTGATTTACCGTTACGTACAAAGCCCGACTTAACTACTTTTACGTTAACTAATTTTTTACGCATTTCTACTTGAGCTGTGTCGCCAGTTGAACGTGGTACACGTGCTAATGCAACACTATAGCCCAATGTTGGTGAGAATGTGCCAGATGTAATAACACCTTCGCCACCATCAACAATTACTTTAGAACCACTGCGTAGTACGCCTTTTTCTTCAAGAATAAGACCTACTTGCTTGTGAGTACTTTTTTCTGCACGTTGTTTTACCAAAACATCACGACCAATAAAGTCACGATCTTCTGGCTCCCATGCAATAGTCCATGCCATGTTAGCTGCCAGTGGTGATACGCTTTCGTCCATATCTAGGCCGTAAAGGTTCATACCTGCTTCTAAACGCAGTGTGTCGCGCGCACCTAAGCCCGCTGGCGCCACACCGGCATCAAGCAATTGCTGCCATAAATCGGCGGCTTGCTCGTTTGGTACTACAATTTCGTAACCGTCTTCGCCAGTATAACCTGTTGTAGCAATAAATAAATCACCGGCTTGAACACCAAAAAATGGCTTCATGCCTTCTACTGCAGCTTGCTGGTCTGCGTTTAATACCTGGGCTGTTTTAGCACGTGCATTAGGGCCTTGAACTGCAATCATGGCGTATTCTGGGCGCTCAGTAACCGTTACAGCAAAATCGCTCGATACCTTAGCCAAATGTGCTAAATCTTTTTCACGGGTCGCTGAGTTAACCACTAAGCGATAAAATGTTTCGCTAAAGTAGTAAATAATTAAGTCGTCGATTACGCCGCCTTGCTCGTTAAGCATGCCTGTGTAAAGCGCTTTACCTGGTACGGTTAACTTAGCAACATCGTTAGCTACTAGCTTGCGTAAAAACGCTTGTGCTTGCTCACCTTGAATATCAACAATGGTCATGTGTGATACGTCGAACATACCCGCATCGTTACGTACGGCGTTGTGTTCTTCTATTTGTGAGCCGTAGTTAATTGGCATTTCCCAGCCATGAAAATCAACCATTTTTGCGCCGGCTTCAAGGTGCTTTGCATGTAATACTGTTTTAGAAGTCATAATATTCCTTCACTTTTAAATTAACCCATGTGTGTGGGCGTGGCCTCAATTAAATGAGGGGGAATAACATGGTAGCCATTAATAAGCCTACCAAATTGTAATCTTTAACTTTTACCCGTTAGGCCGCTTGCGTGTTGGTAACACTAAAGCCCTGTTGCTGCATATACTGTTGCCACTTATCAAGGGTGGCCGTTTTAGCAATAACAATAAACTGCTGTTCGTTGTTTTGATCTACTGCAGTAACAAACACATCACCACTTTGCGCGCCATAGCAAAGCTGCGCATCAGCAAGGCGTAACCCTGGGGTTAGTTTAAATGCCTCAACTAAGGTATCAAATGCATTGTCGCCTTTTAAAGTAAAGGTCGCTAAGTCGGTGCGTACCACAAAGTCTATATCGTATCTAAGCTGCTGCTCGTTAATGAGCGCTTGTAATTGCAGGCTAGCATTAACTGGAAGTACAAATCGAAAGGCCGTTTCGCTAAAGTAGTAAACGGCGTAGCTAAAATCAGAATTTAAATCGCCATCCAGTGTGCCTTTAAAGCCAAAGCCACTAGCGGTAAGTTTGGTGAGGTCATGACCTAAAATAGCACTTAAAAATACCGATGCTTCACTACCACTAAAGTCCATAACAACGTGACTGCTATCGGCTTGTAAGGCATTAATAACCGCGCTGTTAGCGTTGCTATGGCGGGCAAACATAATCGGGTTAAAAGTCATAACAAATACCTATCAATCTTTAATAGCAAAAGTATATTGCGCAAGCCTTACAACAACAAATTGTAATTACTTATCAATTGATAAATAATACTTATATATATAGCCATATAAATAGTAATTTTAAATATGAAAAATATTTCAACCGACAGTTTACGAACTTTTGTTATGGTGGTTGAGGTTGGTGGATTTGCCAAAGCAGGCGATTTACTTGGCCTTTCGCAACCTGCGGTGAGCTTACAAGTAAAACGCTTAGAAGACTTACTCGGCTATAAATTATTTAAAAAGCAGGGGCAACGACAAGTGCTCAACCAATATGGCGAGTTATTACTGCCGATGGCAAAGCAAATGGTGCAGCATAACGATGCCATTTTGCAGTTGTTCACCTCAGAAAGTGTAACCGGTAAAGTGCGCTTGGGGATCCCTAGCGAATTTGCCGCGCGTATTTTGCCCTCCATTATTGGCGATTTTGTGGCGCTCTACCCCGAGGTATCACTTGAAGTAAAATCACGTTTAAGTAAACACCTACTCTCTGATGAGCGCCAAGATCAATTTGATTTAGTGTTAGCGCTTAACGAGCAACTTGACTCAGAAAAATTCCCTATTTTTATTCAAGACCAATTAGTGTGGGTGGGCGACCTATCACTGGCACAAAATGAAACGGTAACCTTAGTGACCGCGCCTGAGGGCTGTATTTACCGACGCAGAGCAACTCAGGCGCTTGAAAAAGCAGGCATTAAATATCGTATTGTTTACAGTAATGCCGATTTAACCGGTTTAATTGCCGCATTAAAAGAAGGCTTAGGTATAACAGTGCTCGCAAAAAGTACCGTACCTAACGATTTAGCCTATCACTTACACACTAAACATTTACCTGCGCTTGGTAGCATAGGTATTAGTTTAGTAAAAACCGCCAGCGAACCTGAAAACGCGGTATTTAAACTCGCCGAATTTATTAAGCTGCGCTTAGGCTATCCCACTGCTTAAATAACCTGAACTCTGGATAATAAATCTATCCCACACAGAGTTCAGGTTAAATTAACCGCCACCAGCCAATACATTATCCTAGTTTTATAAGATTAGAATAAACACTTAGTTAAAAATGTTATAAAAATAGCGTATTTTTACGGCAAATGTAAATATAACTAAAACTTAATAATATTGATTCTCATTCGTTAACATGTTTAAATTACGCCAATTTTAGTAGTTGAACTATTTTTAGGGTAATCAATGTCACATAAATTTTTAGTTTCCTCGTTAACTGCAGCCGTAGCGCTGTCTTTAAGTGCTACAGCAATGGCAAAAGATGCCGGCGGCGTTGAACGCAACTTTGAACAAATTACCGTTATTGGCTCACAAGCAGCAATTAACGATATTCCAGGATCGGCTACATTTATCTCTGATGAAGAATTGCAAAAATTCGAATTTACCGATATTTCTCGCGTATTAGCATCAGTACCAGGTGTATACGTTCAAGAAGAAGATGGCTATGGTCTGCGTCCTAACATTGGTATGCGTGGTACAGGCACTGGCCGTAACGATAAAATTTCAGTAATGGAAGACGGCGTACTCGTTGCACCGGCTCCTTATTCTGCACCATCGGCTTATTACTTCCCAACTATGGGTCGTATGGAGTCTATTGAAGTATTAAAAGGTGCTGCCTCAGTTAAATATGGCCCGCGCACTACCGGTGGTGTATTAAATTTACTTTCTCGCAGCTTACCAACTGAAGCAAATAGCTCTATGGGTATGGTTGACGCGGCACTTGGTAGCGATGGTTACTATAAAGGTCACGCTTACTTCGCTAAAGAAAAAAATAACACAGCGGGCTTAATTGAAGTGTTTTCTTACGGCGCTGATGGTTTTAAAGAATTACCAGTAGGCGATGACAACACTGGTTTTGAAAAAAATGACGTACTGGTAAAATTTGGCCATACCTTTGGTGAAAACGATGCCCACAACATTGAGTTTAAAGCTAAGTACTCTGAAGAAACATCAGACGAAACATACATGGGCTTAACTAACGCCGATTACCAAGAAAATCCTAACCGTCGTTATGCGGCATCGCAAAATGATGAGATGAACACCCGTCATAATGCATACCAAGTAAACTATGCATACCGCTTTGGTGAAGGTTACGAATTTTTAGCAACCGCTTACTTAAATGACTTCCACCGTAACTGGTACAAAGCCAGTAAAGTAAGCGAAAGCTACCTTGAGCAATACAGTGAATTTGAAGCAAACCCAACGGCTGAAGGCATCGAAAACATAGGTGTTAAAGCTAATAACCGCGACTACCAAGCCAAAGGCGTGCAGTCTGAATTACACATTCCAGCGGGCGATCACTACATTACGGTTGGCGTACGTTACCACGAAGACGAAATGGATCGTTTCCAGTGGGAAGACAAATACACGCTTAATCAAGATTTAAGCATGACTCTTACTTCGCAAGGCGCACCTGGCTCTAATAGCAATCGCTTAGACAGCGCAAAAGCAAGCACCCTATTTATTCAAGACGAATGGACAATGGATGCATTAGTTGTGAGTGCAGGTCTGCGTTATGAAGACATTACTATTACCCGTGAAGAATGGGCTAAATCAGATCCAACTCGTAGCCAAGGCTTAACGAAAGATATTTCAAACGATACTGAAATTTTAGTACCGTCTTTAGGTGCTACTTACACACTTAACGACAACGTAACGTTACTTGCCGGTATTCAAAAAGGTTATGCACCCGCAGCGCCAGGCAATGCTGACCAAGACGAAGAAGAAAGCGTCAACATTGAGTTTGGTTCTCGTTTTAATGCAAACGGCTTTAACGGTGAAGTGATTGCATTCTACTCTGATTACGACAACATGCATGGTAACTGTACCGCATCAGTAGGTTGTAGCGACGACAACATTGGCGACCAATACAACTACGGTGAAGTAGAAGTATCAGGCTTTGAATTTAGCGCTGGTCGTACGTTTAATACTGCATCAGTTGCGTTCCCAGTTAAACTGACTTACACCTACACTGATTCAGAGTTTAAAAACACATTTGATTCAGAAATTTGGGGCTCTGTAGAAAAAGGCGATGCAATGCCTTACGTACCAGAAAACCAAGTTGCTTTATCGTTTGGTGCCGAAGTGAATAACTTTGTTGTTAACAGCCAAATACGTTACGTATCGGATGCACATGCTGACCTTTCTGACTCAGGCTTAAATGCGATTGATAGCCGTGTTGTATGGGATTTAGCTGCTAAGTACTTAATTGATGAAAATCAAAAAGTATACCTAAGCGTTGATAACCTGTTTGATAAAACCTACATTGCTAACCGCGCAAATGGCGGTATTCAACCTGGTAAGCCACGCTCAGTACAAATGGGTTACTCTTACAGCTTTTAATAAAGCGCTAACTTAAAAATACAAAAAAGCCGAGATTGATAATCAATCTCGGCTTTTTAATGCCTATGTGATTCGCTTAGGCTTAATTTGTTTCTGCGCGCTGGCGTAACACTTCAAATAAACAAATGCCAGTTGCTACTGATACATTTAAACTTGAAACCGTGCCTGCCATTGGGATTTTAACGAGCACATCACAATGCTCACGCGTTAAGCGGCGCATGCCCTCGCCTTCAGCACCCATCACAATCGCCATTGGGCCTGTTAGGCTGGCATCAAATACATGTGTGTCGGTTTCACCGGCAGTACCTACAACCCAAACGCCCGCGTCTTTTATTTCACGTAATGTACGTGCAAGGTTAGTTACCTGAATAAGCGGTACCGTTTCTGCTGCGCCACAGGCTACTTTACGTGCTGTGCCATTAAGCTTTGCTGATTTGTCTTTAGGAACAATCACCGCATGTACACCCGCTGCATCGGCACTACGTAAGCAAGCGCCTAAATTATGCGGATCGGTAATGCCATCAAGTACCAGTAAAAATGGCGTGTCTTCGCGTTCAATGATCTCATCGAGATCTTTTTCATTAAACACTCTCGCCGCTTTTACGTTGGCGATAATGCCTTGATGCTGTTCATCTTTCGCTTTGTTATCAAGCGCTTTTCGTTGCATAAACTGTACTGAAATACCAAACTGACGCGCTTGCTCAATCACAGGCGATAAACGCTTATCATCACGTCCCTTAAGGGCGTATATTTCTATAAAGCGCTCTGGCTCTTTTGCTAAAATTGCTTCAACAGAGTGAAAGCCAAAAATTAATTCATTACTCACGAATTGTTTGCTCCTGGGCTACTACGTTTACGGGCATTTTTACCTGGTCTTTTAGGCTTTTTGACCGCTTTCTTTTTGGTTTTTTTCTTCGCGGTGGTGTCATCCGCTTTTACTTTAGACTTACCCGCTGCCTTAGTTTTACTTGCAGGCTTTTTTCCACCCTTTGGTTTTTTATTGTCGCTTGCTGACTTTTTACCCGGTATTTTACCGGCTTTAAGTTGCGAGCGAACGCTTGCTGGGGCATTCTTTTTTGGCGCACGACGACGCGCATAACGATCTTGAGCCACATCGCCTTTAAGCGTTAAGTTAATTCGGCGATCATCTAAGCTTACCGAGGCAACTTGTACAGTTACTTTATCGCCTAAACGATAAACCGTATGAGTGTGTTCACCCACCAAGCAATGTTTAGCCGCATCATGTTGGAAGTATTCATCACCTAAATTGGTAACATGAATTAATCCATCAATTTGCAAATCATCTAAACGAATAAATAAACCAAAATTAGTAACCGATGAAATAACCCCGTTAAACTCCGTGCCTACATGATCTTGCATGTATTCACATTTTAGCCAATCAGCTACTTCACGGGTGGCATCATCTGCGCGGCGCTCAGTGGTAGAACACTGCTCACCAAGTTGATCGACTTCATCATCGCTGTAAGCGTATTCACCTGACGTTTGTTGACCTTGCGCTTTTAATACCGCTTTAATTGCACGGTGTACCACTAAATCGGGGTAACGGCGAATTGGCGAGGTAAAGTGTGCGTAGGCCGATAATGCTAAACCAAAGTGACCTATGTTATCTGGCTGATATACCGCTTGCTTCATTGAGCGCAGTAGCATAGTTTGAATAAGTTCAGCTTCAGGACGGTCCCCTAAACGAGCCAATACATGAGTGATCTCTTTCGGGGTAGGTTCATCGCTTAGCGTGCTCTCAATACCCAACTCAGTTAAAAACTGAGTAAAGTTACCCAGTTTTTCGCTATCAGGTTCATCATGCACCCTAAATAACGCACTTGCTTCGTGTTTCTCAAGTAATTTAGCCGCCGATACATTGGCTAAAATCATACATTCTTCAATCAGCTTGTGCGCATCGTTACGAATAACTGGCACAATAGATTCTATTTTACGCTGTGCGTTAAATACAAAACGGGTTTCGAGTGTTTCAAATTCAATTGCACCACGCTCTTGGCGTGCTGCTTTTAATGCCATGTACATTTGCTGTAAGTCAGTTAAATGTGGCACTACAGCTGCGTATTCTTTACGGAGCTTTTCGTCATTTTGTAAAATGGCATTTACTTTGGTGTAGGTTAAACGAGCATGCGAATTCATTAGTGCTTCGTAAAACTTATAGCCCGACAGCTTACCCTCTTGCGATACGGTCATTTCTGCAACCATACACAGGCGATCAACCTCAGGGTTAAGCGAACACAAACCGTTAGACAATACTTTTGGCAGCATTGGAATAACTTGCTCAGGGAAATACACTGAATTACCGCGCTCTATCGCTTCTTTGTTAAGTGGCGTGTTCATACCTACATAATGGGATACATCGGCAATGGCTACCCATAAACGCCAGCCACCTGATTTTTTAGGCTCACAATAAACTGCATCATCAAAGTCGCGAGCGTCTTCGCCATCAATAGTGACAAGTGGTAAGCCGCGTAAATCAACACGGCCTTGCTTATCGGCTTCTTCAACAAATTCACCTAAGTGGGCAACTTGCTGCTCAACTTCTTCAGGCCACACGTGTGGAATATCGTGATTACGCAGCGCAACTTCAATTTCCATACCCGGCGCTAAATGCTCGCCCAGTACGTCAATCACTTTACCTACCGCATTCATATTGCGGCTTGGATTTTGAGTTATTTGCACTTGCACCATTTGGTTGTGGCGTGCGCCTTTTTCGTTACCCGGTAAAATAATAATATCTTGAGTAATGCGCGGATCTTCAGCAACCACAACGGCAATACCATGCTCAACAAAATAACGGCCAACAATAGGCGCTCGTTCATTAGTAAGCACTTTAATAATACGGGCATCGCATTTTGAGCCTGAACCACGCTTAGTGCCTTTCGCAAGAACAATGTCGCCATGTAGCACCATATTCATTTGATGCTTAGCAATAAACCAGTCTTTGCTCTCGCCTTCAACTTCTAAAAAGCCAAAACCGTCTCTGTGACCGACAACTTTGCCTTTGGTTAAACCGGCTTCGTCAATCAGGGCATAACATTTAAATTTATTAAAATACAATTGCCCGTCGCGCTCCATGGCACGAAGTCGGCGCTTAAATGCTATTTGTCGTTCTTCATCGTTGACCGCGAGTTCTTCGCATAGTTGCGTGTAATTAGCAGGTTTTGAACGCTCTTGAAGGTGAGTAAGTATAAACTCACGACTAGGGACTGGGTTTTCGTACTTTTCTTGTTCTCGACTGAGATTTGGATCTTGGTTTGACATTCACTATCTTGTTAGTTGGTTATGTAAACATTTTAACTCATATACTCGAAATGAGACAGGTAAAAGCCATTAAACTTTTAATAAAGCGTTATTAGCTTTTGCATTTTGTAGCAATGTAGCTAAATAACACTTAACACCTACTTAATTAATGCACATGAAAGTGAGTAAATTAACTGTAGTTATGTTTACTCACTTTTATAAAAACAGCTTACTTTTGCTGTAGTTTCTTCCACAATAGCGTGCTGATGTTTTCAATAAAAGCCGAGTCTTGTGCAGCCATAACATCGAGTATTGGTTTGTTCATTTGGGTTTTGTTTTGAGCGTATATCCAACGATTTTTATTAAAGCTTTGCGCAAACTCTAACACACCCGCTTGCAAGGCTTGCTCATCAGCAAAAATCGCTTCTACCACATTTTGTTGTAGCAGTTTATGCGCATCAACACGCTCGCCGGTCATAGCTAAGCGGTTAAAAAATTGCGGATTAATCGCTTTATTAATAATCGGAAACATAGACGGTACAAACGGTACCAGTACATCAACTTCAGGAAAGCAGAAAAAGCCTTTGTCAGATTTCATAAACCGAAAATCACAGGCACATGCCAACACCGAGCCATTACCATAAGTGTGACCGTTTAATGCAGCAATGATAGGCACAGGAAACGTCACTATGCGTTTAAATAACTGCCCTATCGAATCCATAAAATCGGCAATAACTGTAGGCGTGTTATCTGAACTTGCCATCCACTGTAAATCTATTCCCAATGACCAGCTTTTATCGCTGCTTGAGGTTAATACTACGGCGTTAATATCGCCATTGGCTTCTATGCTATCTAAGTGTTGATTAAGTTCAGCTATAAAACTAGGGTTATGGCGGTTTTCAGCGGTATTCATGGTAAGTATTGCCACGCTTTGCTCAGTGGTAATCTTTATTAATGCGGTCATTCGAGCCTCTTTGAGTGCATTTAGCTGCGCTTTTAGCACTTTTCGTTACTTTTATAGTTATAAACAGCATAGTAACGCGTAGTTTTGATTTTACAATCGCTATTACACTTAAAAAATTAATCCCCTAAATAATTGCATATTAATTATTAAGGCTTTTAAAAATTTCATCTTAAGTAATTAATAGTAATGTTAAACTGCATTAAAAGCAGCGCAAGGAAACGTCATGCAGTCCCAACAACAAAGCTTAATTTACTTACACATTGCCGTCCTTTTATTTGGCGGTACCGCCTTATTCGCAAAGCTAATTGGTTTAAATGCATTAGATATTACCGCTTATCGCGCGGCTATTGCTGGGGTGGCAATTTGTGTGCTACTAATTTTGCAAAAAAAACCAATTAAGCTGCATCACGCCAAAGATTATATGATTGCCATTTTATTAGGCGTTGCCGTAGGTATTCACTGGGTAACCTACTTTGCAGGCATGCAATTGGCGGGAATTACCGTGGGCATGTTAGCTTTTTTTACCTATCCCGTGATCACAGTATTTTTAGAGCCTCTATTTAATAAAAGTAAGCCCAAAGCAAAAGATATAATAAGCGCTATAGTGGTGATTATTGGCATTTATTTATTGATCCCTAACGTTAATTTAGGCGATGACATCACTTTAGGCGTTGTGACGGGGGTGGTATCAGCATTGTTTTTTGCTATTCGTAATATTACCCATAAACGCTACTTTAGCGAGTATGGTGGACCGCAAACCATGTTTTATCAAACGTTAGTGGCAAGCCTGATGCTATGTGCATTTATTGAAGTACCCATAACACAAATTAATGATACTGATTTAATATTGCTGCTTATCGCCGGTGTGGTGTTTACTGCGATGCCGCATTCGTTATTTGCAGCGAGTTTAAAAAATTTATCAGCAGCGACCGCTGGATTGATTTCTTGCTTACAGCCCCTTTATGGCACAATACTGGCTATAATTATTTTGCACGAACGCCCCTCAGTGATGACCCTGATTGGTGGTGCACTGATTGTTAGTGCTGCGTGCTTTGAAACTTGGTCAATCTCACGGAAAAAGCAGCCATGAAAATATTTGCTCATAGAGGCACAAGCACACACTTTCCTGAAAATACACATAGCGCCATTATGGCGGCGTTAAAAGCAAATGTAGATGGCATTGAGGTTGATGTACAAAGCGCACTTGATGACTACGTGATTATTCATGATACCTACCTAGATAGGACCACTAATGGTAAAGGTAAAGTGTGCGACCTAAGCGCTCAGCAAATTCAACAATTTGATGCGGGAAATGGTGAGCAAGTGCCTACCCTACAACAACTAATTGACTGGAATAGCAACCAAACCTTACTTAATTTAGAGCTAAAACATACTTTTGAACTAGAAAAGTTTGCTGCGCAACTAGAAATGAATATTACTGCAAATAAGATATCAGCAGACAATATTTTAGTTTCATCATTTAATCATCATCAACTACACTGGCTAAAGAACCGCTTGCCTTGGCTTAAAATTGGCGCACTTACTGCATCAATTCCATTGCAGTATGCGAAGTTTGCTGAAGACTTACAGGCCTTTAGCATTCATGTTGACAAAAACTTTATGAACAAGTCGTTTGTTGACGATGCCAAACTGCGCGGCTTACAGGTGTTTGCCTACACCGTAGATGAAGTTGAAGATATTAAACTGATGCTTGCCTGTGGTGTTGATGGCATTTTTACTAACGACCCTGAACGAACTAAGCATTTTTTGGCGCAATTAAATGAACTATAAATAATTATTTAATTGCTATTTATGCTATAAAAACAATAATTTAGTAGGTCACTATTTAATGAGTAGCTACATGCGTATTTATAATTTTTTAGAACAAACTCTATTTTTTACTTTAACCCGAAAAATAGTGGGTAATTTAAGCTTTGTATTTTTATTTCAAGCTATTACATTATTTTGGTTACACAGTAGCCTCTCTGAAAATCAACAAAGCACAGGGCTATTTTGGGCATTAACCCTGCTGATTGTTGCCGGTTTTATATTTACTATTTTTTATATGCGCTTTTTAATTGTGCGCCCGGTAAAAGCCATGCGCGATACGTTGATTAATATTAATCAACAAGATGCCAACTTAGCTGCCAAACTTCCTCATTTTACTTTTGATGAATTTAGAGATTTAAGTGAACAATATAATCAGTTTACTACGCACTTAAACAGCTTATTAAGTACGACCTACAGCAGCGCTCAGGAAAGCGTGCAAAGTAATAGCCAAGTAACGCAATCAATGCAGCACATAGAGCAGCTAAGCGAACAGCAAATTAATTTAAGCCACACCATAATTAATGCCAGTAACCAAATTACCCAAAGCCTGCAAGATATAGTAAGTAACACTGATAGCGTACATCAGGTAAATAATGAACACCTTAGCTTTGTTAAGCTCTCTGCAAGCGAACTGTCTAAACTGGTTGAACAGGTGAGACTTATTAATGAAATGCTGGGTAGTTTTTCTAAAACGATTGCAGGCTTAAAAGAGAATAGTGAAAACATTCGTAGCATTTTAAAAATGGTAGAAGAGTTTTCTGATCAAACTAATTTATTAGCGCTTAATGCGGCAATTGAAGCAGCGCGCGCCGGAGAAGCTGGGCGAGGTTTTGCCGTGGTTGCCGATGAAGTTCGCACCCTATCGGTTAAAGTAAGTGATGCAACCCGCCAAATTAGTGATTTTATTACCCAAATGAATGAGCTGGTTAATGAAACCAATAAAGAGTCTCAGCAGTTAATTAGTCACTCTAATAACGCACAAGCTGCAATCAACGATACCTCAGAAGGTTTTGGAAAAATGCTCAATGAATTTGAGCATAATCAGCAGCAATTACAGCAAATAGCTAACGCAGTTCATTTACTTGAAGATACACAAAATCAAACTCATGAATCGGTTGAACAAATTGTGGCGCTTGGCGAACAAGCAAAGCAACAAATAGACACCGCATTGCATGACTCTGAGCAATCACAAAAACTAAGTCAACAAACCCAACAACAGTTAAAGCGTTTTGTAGACTAGGGTCTGCTGATCTTTCAAGGTTAAATTTGCAGCAGTCTGTTTGGTATTTAGGCAAGGCAGGGCCTATGTGGTGTGGTTATTCCCCATAAATAGGCGATAACGCAGCATCAATGCCAAACAGGCGCTGCCCGAAGGGTTCTGCCTAGGGGCAATTAACTCTTTGTTGCTCGGTTTTTACTTAGCCCACTAGGTTACAAACCTCGCGCCGCGATTAAATCGCCCCTAGTTTGAACAAATTTCAATCCGCAAAGGTCAACAGACCCTAGTTTTACCCAAGCCGCGATTATGCTAAATTACGCGGCTTATAATATAACTGTGTGAAGCATGTGAGCGACGTCAATCTAAATTATGAACAGCTAGCCCAGCAAATAAAGCTATGGGGTCAAGAACTTGGCTTTAGTGAAGTGGGTATTACTGACATTGATTTAACTAAGCATGAAGCACAGCTGCAGCGATGGCTTGATGCGGGTTTTCATGGCTCAATGGATTATATGGCAGCCCATGGTATGAAGCGTGCTCGCCCTAATGAGCTAGTACCCGGAACACAGCGGGTTATTTCAGTTAAAATGAATTACCTCCCACCTGATTCAGGCTTTGCCAAAAACCTTAAAAATACCGAAAAAGCCTATATCAGCCGATATGCCCTTGGCCGTGACTATCATAAGTTGATGCGCAACCGAATCAAACAGTTAGGTAAAAAAATTGAACAACATGTGGGTGACTATAGCTTTAGGCCTTTTGTTGATTCAGCCCCTGTACTTGAACGTCAACTCGCTGAAAAAGCGGGATTAGGCTGGCGCGGAAAGCATTCTTTATTAATAAATAAAGAGGCGGGTTCTTGGTTCTTTTTAGGTGAGCTTTTTGTCGACTTACCTTTACCTATTGATAACGAAAACACTTTTGAGGGTTGCGGCAAATGCGTTGCCTGCATAACACTATGCCCCACTGGTGCTATTGTAGAACCTTATGTGGTTGATGCGCGTAAGTGCATTTCGTATTTAACTATAGAGCATCAAGGTGCTATTCCTGAGCAATACAGAACATTAATGGGAAATCGCATTTATGGCTGTGACGATTGCCAATTGGTATGCCCATGGAACCGCTACGGAAAAATTACTGATGAGGCTGACTTTCATCCTCGTACACAATTAAAAAACAAAGATTTACTCGAGTTATTTTCTTGGGATGAAACTACCTTTTTAAAAAATACCGAGGGTAGTCCAATCCGCCGTATTGGCCATGAACGTTGGCTACGAAATATAGCCGTTGGCTTAGGAAACGCAGATTTTAGCCCGGCAATTATTGCTGCACTCGAAGATAAGCGCCAAGCTGTAAGTGACTTGGTGGGTGAACATATAAATTGGGCACTCGCCCAGCAACACGATAAACAAAGACAAAAGTTGCGTAAAACGGCACGGCTAATTCGTATTGTTGAAAAAGGCTTACCCAGAGACGCATAAGCCTTTTACCTTTTTATGTAATCACTTTCTCTGTGAACTATTAGCTCTCTTTGCGCATAATTTACTAACATCTAATTTAACACAGAGAAGAGAATGAGGAGTAAATAAGAAGCTACTATTAAAGTACAGCTCTTAGTTAACCTGTTACTCATACCTTTCGTTTTTAACCTTTAAAAGACACGACATAAAGTCGCTGCTACAAGTTAATTTGTCCAATCGTAGTAAGGAATTTACCCCGCGTCTCGCAGCCCGTAGCCCGCACCTTTAGCCTTTCAACAATAAAGCGAGATCTTGCTCTATCTCTGCGAACGCTTTTTTAACCTGATCAACAGATTCTTGGCGTGCCACCGAATTTTGAATCGTTTCGTCGACCTTTTTGTAAATAAACACTTCCTGGTCTTCATCGAGTCCCATGGTTGGGATCCGCTCTTCTAACTCCTCTTGAAGTTGTTTAAATACTTTTTCGTTATTTATCCGGCTGTCGTTAAGCAATCCAATTAAACTATGAAATTTACTGTGGACAGTACTCGCCACTTTGTTTAATCGCTCTTGCTGCGAAACCAACATTTTCTTAGTAGTAATAGCGCGCAATTGCTGTTCGGTTACACTTACAATAAAACAAATATGATCACGTATACGCCCATGCTTCTGCTCATCTTGTTCTGGCATATTCAAAATCAATAAACTGACAAACTCGTAATTAACCAAAATACGATGAGAAAACTCATGTAACCTACCTTTGTTTTTAAGCATTTCAAATAACTCAATCACAATCGGCGAACACACACCGTTTAAAGCAAAGTGCGATTTGGTGTCGTTACATCTAAATTCAATATTACTTTGTAGACCAAATGTCTGTAAGCACTCCACTAATGCCTTACCTAACTCCTCTACATCGTTGATAAAACCGATATTTTCAATATAGTTAACTATCTGACCCATTTCACTGCTATTTGCCATAGCATTAAAAGCGGTTGAGGTTGCTTCTTTTACTTGCTTTTCAAGCTGTTGTTTTTCTATTAATACTTGATTTAACTTATTCAGCTTTTGCTTAAGCTCATCGTGCCCAAACGGTTTTACAATATAGTCTTCAGCACCTACTGAATAACCTTCCATACGTTCCTCAACGGTCCCCCTTGCCGATACAAACATCACTATAATATCTTGTGTTTTAGGGTTGGCTTTGAGCTCTTTACATACTTCGTAACCATTCATTTTTGGCATGCTTACATCAAGTAAGATAACCTGCGGCATATACTCTTCAACCATGCTCAAGCATTCCGGGCCACTCGAAGCCAGCTTAAGTTCAAAATCTAATTCCTCTAGGATTTCTTCTATTATTTCGAGGTTAAATGGTTCATCGTCGACTGCAAGAATTTTAGTTAAAGCCATAATTTTTCGTCCATATAAATCGTGTTCATTAAAACAATTCGGTTATTAGCTACTATTTTTCACTAATTGCTCATCGGCTAAATATTCATCGAGGTTTATTTCCAAAGGAACCTGAATGCTAATGGTTGCCCCACCAAGTTCGTTATTACAGGCTTTTATAGTTCCTTGATGTAAAGAAACAAATTCACGGCACAGCGTAAGTCCTAATCCTGTCCCCCCTGCGCCACTATTTGTTTTGCTACTTTGCACAAATTTTTGAAAAACAGTTTCAAGCTCGTCTTCTGGTATGCCTATTCCGCTATCTATTACTTCAATATTTGCACACCCACTGTCTGTTTCCAATGCAACTTCGATAGTGCTATGTTCTTCGCTAAATTTTAATGCATTACTCAATACGTTTCTAAGTACCTGATTAATTTGCTCTTCATCGCATTGCGCTACAACTGGTGGGTTATCTGATTTAAATGCAATCTTAATATCTTTTTCTATGGCAATTCCGGACACATCATCAATACTTGTTTTAACAATAGTCGTTAAATCGCATGCTCGCGGGTTAAATGGGAATTTACCTACATCTAATTTCGACAAATCGAGTAAATTGTTAAGTAAAGAAAGCAGCCTTTGTCCACTTGATTCAATTCGGGTTAAGTATTTTAAAAGTTTATCTTTACTAAAATCATCATCTTGAAGCTTACCGATACCAAAGCGTGAAAAACTTAGTATAGAATGCATAGGGGTTCTTAGCTCATGTGACATATTCGCCAAAAACTCTGATTTGCTTAAATTAGCTGCTTCAGCAATGTTTTTCGCATGCTCAAGTTGCGAAGTCCGCGCTCTAACCTGCTCTTCTAGAAGGTCTTTGGCCTCAAGTAATAAATCTTCTTTTTGTTTTAAATGGGTTACGTTTTTAAAAATAACCGCTAATGCTATCTCACCATGATGATCAATTTCATTAAATGAGCCGACAAGTGGAATTTTACTGCCATCTTTATTGACTAGGTGTAAGTCGCAACTAAATTGCCGATTACTGTTTAAAGTCGATATTTTATCTTTTATTGCCTTTACTGAATCGTCATCTAAAAAGTGAAATAACGAGTGAGCAATGAGCTTTTTAAACGGTAAATTAAACAGCTTTAAGCACGCGTCGTTAGCCTCTACTATTTTGCCTTTACGTTCAAAAAGTAAGATTGGATCGGGAGTATTTTTAAAAATCACTTGCAGCAAACTGTCTTTTTCAATAAGTACATCGACTGTATCTTGTAGCCTTTCAACTAGCTCTGCGTTATGACGTTTTAGCAATTCGGTTTGCCACAACTTATGTACTGCTTGTAATAAAACGTTGTCATCGAGTGGCTTAATTAAAACGTCTTCAACACCTTGGCGAATTGCTTCAATCATAGAAACCTGAGCAGGACGCGAGGTTAATAATAAGCAGCGGCTATGCGGCTGTATCTGCTTAAGGCTGGTAAATATATCTAAGCCAAGCCCTTCTTTTAAACTAAAATCACTAATTAAAATATCAATCATTCTGAGTTTAGCAATATTAAGTGCCTCATCATGATTCGTAGCTGTGTATACCTCTATATGTGCACCCACTAAACTACTTTTTAGCATTTCTAAACGCTCACTAACATGATCAACCAACAAAATTGTAGGCAGTTTAAAAATATGATCAGGGCCTATTTCTAATAGTTCTTCAATAAATGAAGTGATTTCTTTATTAGAAAAAAATGGATAAATAATAGTGGCATCTGGAACAAGCTCATTTAATTTACCAAATGCATCAAGCAATTCACCACTTTCAGCCTTGGGAGCTAAAAGTAAAAATGATTGTCGGGTTGCTTGTTTTACCAACGAAGCAACCAGATTTGTTGGTGTCCCTTGTGAAAAGGCAAGCATATCGTACGCATCTATGTTGCTGCTTTGATCAAACATAGAATAATGAACTAATTCAACTTCACAACCAATTAGCTCAAGCAGTACTTTTAAGCGCATAGCAATCATGCTACTGCTATCAATAATAAGTATTTTTTGCGCCATTTATGTACACTTTTAAGAATTAATTAAACACCTTTTCAGCATAGTATAGAATTTTTGGTTTGGCATAATCGTCTACATAAATGTAATTTTTGCTTGCCTATGGTTATGGGATTACATTAAATGCTTACCAAAAATAGTCAGGCTGTACAGCTGGTTATCCATCCTTGCAACATTGGGCAACTCTCCCCATACTGCAAAATCAAAATGCTTAAATAATTTAATGCTTGGTTCGTTATGGCTAAAAATAAACCCGAGTAACACTTCAATATCGAGCTTTTGTGCTTGTTGTTGTGCAAATTGCATCAACTTTTTACCCAACCCTTTTCCTTGGGCTGCTGATGTAATGTAGATGCTTAGTTCAACGGTGCCATCGTAAGCTGGGCGCCCATAAAACGATTTATAACTTACCCACGCTAGTACTTGGTCATTTTCGCAGTAAACAAAAATAGGTCTTTGAGCTGTATGGCTATCAAACCAAGGTTGTTTGTCAGCAACGGTTACTTCTTCGGTATCGGCGGTCACCATTCGACTAGGGATAGTTTCATTGTAAATGGCAACAATAGCAGTTAAATCATCAGGTTTTGCTAAACGTATAGTCATAGAAAATAAGTAAAATTGATCAATTTTGTCTATAGTAGCGTATGATAAGTTACATAAACACCCATCGAATCGCATTCAAGGTAACCGCATGATAAGAAAATTAATATTCGGATTAACACTGGCTCTCGGCTGTGTATCTGTAACCACCAATGCAGCAGACACTAATAGCCCTTCAGCAAAGACAGATACCTGCGATGACTTCACAAATGTGTCACTGAGAAAGCTTCGTTCAACCGAAACGCTTAACCTATGTGAATTTAAAAATAAGCCACTGTTGATTGTTAACACTGCCAGCAATTGCGGCTTTACTTCTCAGTTTGAAGGGCTAGAAACGCTATACAAAAAATATAAAGAGCAAGGTTTAGTGGTGCTCGGTTTTCCATCTGACGATTTTTTTCAAGAAGAAAATGACGAAAAAGATACGGCTAAAGTCTGTTATGTGAATTACGGCGTTACTTTCCCTATGTTAGCCACCAGCGCAGTGCGTGGCAGCGATGCCAACCCTATTTTCAAGCACTTAAATGCAAAAACTAGTTCACCTAACTGGAATTTTTATAAATACGTGGTTTCGGCAGATCGTCAATCAGTGACTCGCTTTAACAGCCGCGTCAAACCCGATTCAGCAAAATTAGAAAGCGCCATCAAAAGTGCATTTTAATTTTGTGTTTTCAGTTTAACCTTACTAAGATGTTGCTTAGTAGATAGAAAACTAAACTTATAAATAGGAGATTTTATGGCAGTAGCAAGTGCAAGGCACATACTCGTAGACAGTGAAGCACAATGTTTAGACCTTAAAGATAAAATTGAGCAAGGCGAAGACTTTGCTGAGCTAGCTAAATTGCACTCTAATTGCCCTTCAGGTCAAGATGGTGGCGCATTAGGTGAGTTCGGACCTGGTATGATGGTTCCTGAGTTTGATAAGGTGGTTTTTTCAGCGCCACTTAACCAAGTACAAGGTCCTGTTCAAACACAGTTTGGTTACCATTTATTAGAAGTAACCAGCCGCTCAGAGTAAGCAAATCGATTTATTAATAAAGCCGCATTAGCGGCTTTTTATTTATGTGGAGTTGGCAAAAGCCCCAATATGCAATTACTTGGCTCTATTTCTTCCCCTTATGTTCGCCGTGTCAGAATTTGGGCACAACAAAATAACTGTGAGCTTGAGTTTATAAATCTCGACATTTTTTCAAGCGATGACCGCTCTTTAATGATGTCGCACAACCCGGCAGCTAAAATCCCTATCTTAATTGATGGCTCGCTTAACTTAAGCGACTCAAACAATATACTGCGTTACTTACTTGAAAAAACACAGCAGAACCCGCTAACTTGGCCGCAAGAGCATTTTTTAACTAGCATCAACGCCTGTAACGATTCATTGGTTGAGTTATTGATATGTCAGCGCTCTGGGTTTGACACGCAAGCTGATAAACTATTTTTTAATCTGCAAAATGAGCGAATTGCGCAAACTTTAGACTATTTAAATGATCATTTAAACGATGATGAATTTAAAAGCTGTGAATGCCTCAACATCAGTTTATACTGCTTGCTAGATTGGATCTGCTTTCGTGAACTCACTGATTTTAGCGCGCAGCCGCAGTTAGTTAAGTTTTATGAAGCGTTTAGTCAGCGTCAAGCGGCTAAAAATACCAACCCTCGACTCAAATTTTAAAAGGTGAACACATGAGCGATATCGAAATTGAATCACAACTAGTTAGCTTTGTAGAAAAAGTACGTGTTAGTGAGCAGATCTGGGCACTAGGTGCACAAGATGGTGGCTTTGTTGTATGTGAATCAAATCAGTTTGACGACACCGATGTACTTTTACTGTGGGAATCAGAAGACGCAGCAAAAGAGCAATGTAAAGAAGAGTGGAAAGACTACAGTCCGGTAGAAATCAACCTAGATGAATTTTTAGATGATTGGGTTGAAGACCTTAAATCGGATGATGCTCTGGTTGGTTTAAATTGGAATGACGATCAAGTGTGCGTAGAAATTGAACCAGTTGGTTTAGCTCGCGCTTTAAGTGAATAAGTTTTAACTGTTTATTTGCTGGCACTACCCCAATTAACAACAACGATTAGTTGGGGTATAAAATAATAAAAACTGTCAAGGTACTGCGTTGAAAACCCATCTTGGTCGTCGTCCATTCTCAGCTATGGAGCTGCATACGCTCTATACCGGATATATTTATAGTGATACTCGGCTTGCCCGCGAACAAGCTAAACACTGGCACTTTTGGCTGCCTTTAATTGCGTACTACAGTGGCGCTTACAGTGATGAAATTGGCTATTTAACCCTAGATGACTTGGTGGTTGAAAATAGCATTCTCTGCTTTAGCTTTCATACTCATGGTAAAATTAAACCCCGTTTAATTCCTGTACATAACGCCCTTATTAAGGCCGGACTTAATGATTATTTAGCCTACGTAAAAGCGCAAAAACACACACGTTTACTGTTTGACCTCCCAGCAAAAACAGGACGCTACAGTGAAAAAGTACGCATTTGGTTTTCAGGCGAGGGCGAACGTGCGGGGTATTTGCAAAAATGTGCAATTCCTTCCGTGGATCAACTCGGAATGAAAACCGCGATTAGTAGTTTGCGGCTTAACTTTGAACAGCAAATTCGTATTTATGCCCTGCAAGCAGGCTCTAAAGACTGCTTCAATTACTTAATGGGCTTTAATGATTACCCCCATGATAACTTTAACGATATAGCCTTGTTAAATAAGGTGCTGCAACAGCTCCGGGTTATTAATTCCCACATTCATTGGCAGCGGTTTTTAGCACGAGATAGCCACTGACAAACTTTGTTACTCTTTTCCTTATTGTTGTTCGCTTACTCTAGCAAAAAAAGCTGTTAGGATGGAATGTACTCACTCTTCTAACAACAAAAATCTAGGGATAACTATGTTTTTTAAAAGCCTCTTAACCGTGAGCGTTGCGCTTGCGATAAATGCTGCTAACGCTAATGAGTTCGTCATTGAAAAGCTCGCAAAGCCAAGTTCACAAAAAGTCGCTTTAACGCTCGACCCAAGTCAGGATACTTTTACAGGAATGACTGAAATCAGTTTGGAGGTGCTTAAACCAACACGCTACATTGAACTTAATGGTGTTGATTACGCAACCAAAATGGTTCAACTATTGGGTGAGCAAAACTGCGACTTAAACAGCGAAATGCTTAAAACCGGTAAAGTTAAATTTAGCTGCGAAGAGCAAATTCAGCCGGGTAAATACACTTTAAAAATTGATTTCTCAGCGCCATATAATCGCCAAAGTGTGGGGCTATATAAAACCCTAGATCAAGGCGTTCCTTATCTTTTCACCCAATTTGAAATGAGCGATGCCCGTCGAGCGTTTCCTGTATTTGACGAACCAAGCTATAAAATTCCATTTCAGTTAACTATTACCGCCCCCACTTCACAAAAAGTGTATTCAAATACACCTGAGTTAAAAACGACAGTGAATGGCGATATGACTACCCATTACTTTGATAAAACGCCACCAATTCCATCATACTTAGTAGCTATGGCTGTAGGCCCGTTTGAAGAGCTAGAGATTAAGGGTATGCCAATTCCTGGCCGTGTAATTACTCCACAGGGTAAAATTCATTTAGCACAGTATGCAAAAGAGAATATGCCTAAAGTACTGGGCGCACTTGAAGAGTACTTTGGTATTCCTTACGTATATAAAAAGTTAGATTCAGTGGCTGTTCCAGAGTTTCCGTTTGGGGCAATGGAAAACTCAGGTTTAGTGACTTACCGCGAAGATATTCTTCTGGTTGATTTAGAAGCTGCAACACGTAGTAAAAAGCAACGTAATGTCTCTATTATTGCCCATGAATTAGCTCACCAATGGTACGGTAACTTAGTGACTATGAAGTGGTGGAACGACTTATGGTTAAACGAAGCGTTTGCTAGCTGGATGGCAGCAAAAATTACTAAGCAACTTAACCCTGAGTTTGAATCACACCTAGATTTACCACAAAACAATGTAATGGCGTTAGATGCTCGCTTAAGCACTAAGCCAATTCGTAAACCAATTAAAACTGAAGCCGATATTATGGACGGTTTAGGCCTTGCATACAGCAAAGGCAGCTCAGTACTGGCGATGGTTGAAAATTGGATTGGTGAAGACGCATTTCAAGCTGGTATTCAAAATTACTTAAAAGAGTTCTCTTATAAAAATGCCGAAGCCGCCGATTTATGGGAAGCACTCGGTAAGGCTTCAAATAAAGATGTGGCGAGTGTTTTAAAATCATTTATTGAACAATCATCATTTCCTTTAATCAAGGTTGATCAGCAAGGTAAAACTATCACTATTTCGCAAAGCCGTTTTGCTAATGCCGGTGTTGATGCTCCAGCCCAACTTTGGAATGTACCCGTTGCCATTAAGTACGGTAAAGGCGATAAAGTAAAAACTGCCAGTGTATTACTTAATAAACAAAACCAAACGCTAGAGTTAGATTTTGAGCCAGAGTGGATATATCCAGACCAAGGTGCGCTAGGTTACTACCGCTGGGTCATGGACGATGCGCAATTTAACGCACTAATTGATAATGCAGCAAGCGTATTAAACGACCGCGAGCGCCTTGCATTGTTATCAGCTACTGACGCCTTACTTGACGCAGGTGTAATTTCTGCGGCTAAGCTGATGCAAACGCTTGAAGTATTTGCCAGTGATAGTCATCCACGCGTAGCTAACACTGCTTTAGGTTATTTAGCATCTCAGCAACGTACCTTTAAAGACGATAGCAACAAAGATTTATGGCCTACATTTATTCAAAATGCAGTCATGCCTGCCGCTAAAAAATATGGCCTAGAAGCAAAAATGGGGGAAGATGGCGCTGTTGCTCAACTGCGAGCTGCGGTAGTGTCGCGTTTAGGCTTTGATGGTGAAGATAAAAATGTGATCAATAAAGCTAAGCAGCAAACAGCTGTTTACTTAAAAGATCCACAAAATGTAGACCCTTATTTAGCGGGTACTTACTTACGTCTTGCGGCTTTTCATGGTGATAAAGCGCTGCTTGATCAGTTTATGGCAACCTTTAAAACCACTAAAGATCCACAAGTTCGTACCAATATGTTGGCAGCAATGGGTTATTTTGGTAAACCTGAACTCCAAAAAGCAGTGCTTGCATATAGCTTAACCGATGAAGTAACCGCTTCTGATATGCGTACTATTTTATCGGGGCAAAGTTACACCGATGAACGCCAAGCACTCTTTATTGATTGGATATATAGCAACTACGATAAAGTAACAGCAAGTTTGCCACCATTTTTTGTACCTAACTTACCTTACTTTACTACTGCTAGCTGTGATGCTGAAAGTTTAGCGACAACGCAAACGTTCTTTGACGCTAAACTTGATGACGTACCTGGCTATGCGCGCACATTAAGTAAGCTTGCAGAAAGTACGAATGACTGTATTGCACTTAAAAACCGTGAACTCAAATCAGTAAATAGCTTTTTGAATAGTAAATAAACTAAAGGCTAAAGGTTGAAGGTTGAAGATTTTATCTTGCACCTTTTGCCTTTAGCCCTGCACCAATCTATTAACCACCAATAATCATCGTTAGCTTAGCTATAAACTCTTTTGCCGCTTGTTCAGAGTTAATTTTAAAAGCGACACCATAATGAATAGGCTGTGCGCTTTTATAAATACGAGTGGGAAAACGGGTCATTTCACTGCTATGAAAATAGCCTTGAGTACGCACAACCCCATCAATATCAGTAAAGTCATCACTAAACACTTCAAATGCGGGGCGGATCACAATTTTACCTTTCCCCGTTTCGGCATGGGTGTAAAACGCTTCTTTAGAGTTTGCTAGCATATACTCAGCAATGTTTTTTATTTTAAAGTTACTTCTACACTCTAGTTTTATCAGCTGCTCTGTTAACTCGTCTGCGCTAAATGCCACGTGACTTTCCTTTTTATTTAATAGTTAGGGTCTGTTGACCTTTCAAGGTTAAATTTGCATCAGTCTGTTTGGTATTTAGTCAAGGCAGAGCCTATGTGGTGTGGTTATTCCCCATAAATAGGCGATAACGCAGCATCAATGCCAAACAGGCACTGCCCTTCGGGTTCTGCCTAGGGGCGATTTACTCTTTGTTGCTCGGTTTTTACTTAGCCCACTAGGTTACAAACCTCGCGCCGCGATTAAACAGCCCCTAGTTTGAACAAATTGTAATTCGCAAAGGTCAACAGACCCTAGACTAACTCATGCATGAGTGAAAGTCCGAATTTATTATTTAGTGTTTATTTAACACTACATACAAACGCTAATTGCTGATTTTTATAACTCAACCGGCTTATTTCAGTATCACAATATTGGCTTAAATCGAGCCATTGAGATATATCAGATCCAGCTGTTAGTTGTCGTTGATAGATACGATTTTTAATTGCGTAAGCAACTGTATTTTCATCTTTTAAGATGAAGTCTTGTACTTGGTTTGGCAACCTAAGGATGTTGCTTACCTGCTTGGTTTGAGGGTCAAAACGGGCTAACTGGTGCTGGCCATTTTTACTATGACTAAATAAAAATTCACTTCGCGATTTATCGTAAATAAGTGTGCGACCAATGTTATTTGCAACAACTTCACCTTTAGCCGCAACAACCGAGGTATATTGTAATGTATGTGGCTCACCTAAAATAAACATTACTAAATCGTTGTTATTACCCCAAGCGTGATAGCCCACAGGCTCAATCCAATCAAAAATACGACTTGGCGCCTGCTCTGTGCTCAGCGGATATTGCCATAATTTTTGTTTGCCATCTTCTTCAACCACGATGGCAGATAAACTATCACCACTCGGTGTTAATGTTGGCGAATACTCACTTACATCTGTATTGGTGATCATGGAGGTTTGTTTTGATGATAAATCGTAAAGCGCAATATCAGTTTGGCTCTGATTATTACTGATTACCTCACGCGTATAATAAAGGCCAGTATCGGTTAAGTGGGGCTGATTGTTGTAGCTGGTTTTATCACTAACAATGCTTACGCGTATGCCATGCGGAGTATTTAAATCGGCAAGCAGTATTTGACTTTTAGGCATATTTGCCTGGGCAACGCCCAATGTTAAAGCATTAATTGTTATTAGCCCTAACAACGGTTTGATCAGTTTCATGCTTTCTCTCGTTTTAATTTTAAGCACCTCATGATAACGTTATTTACTGATGACGTCACTTGACCTAGCTTAGTAAGGTCTTTATAACTAACGGGTCATAAAAAAGAGAACAAACATGTCAGCTAAACACCCTATTATTGCAATCACCGGCTCATCTGGAGCAGGCACTACAACCACCACCAATGCCGTGAAGCATATTTTCCGCAGCCTCGATATCAATGCTGCATTTATTGAAGGTGATAGCTTTCATCGTTACACACGTCCTGAAATGGACAAAAAAATTCGAGAAGCCCAACAAGAAAGTAAACACATAAGTTATTTTGGCCGAGAAGCCAATGACTTTGGTGCATTAGAAGACTTATTTACCAAGTATGGTGAAACAGGCGAAGGTAAACTGCGCCGTTATTTACATACCTTTGATGAGGCCGTGCCTTATAACCAGTTACCTGGAACATTTACTCCTTGGCAAGAGCTTGAGCAAAATACAGATTTAATGTTTTACGAAGGCTTACATGGCGGCGTGGTCGACGAAGATCATGATGTTGCTAAGCATGTTGATTTACTCATAGGCATGGTGCCAATTATTAACCTTGAGTGGATCCAAAAGCTTATTCGCGATACCTCAGAACGCGGCCATTCTCGTGAAAAAGTAATGGACTCGATTGTACGCAGTATGGATGACTACATTAATCATATAACGCCGCAGTTTTCTCGTACTCATATTAACTTTCAGCGAGTACCCACCGTTGATACCTCCAACCCATTTAGCGCAAAAGATATCCCCTCCCTTGATGAAAGCTTTGTTGTTATTCGCTTTAGGGGCATTGATGACGTTGATTTCCCGTATTATTTACGCATGATTGAAGGCAGCTTTATGTCGCGGATCAATACGCTTGTAGTACCCGGTGGCAAAATGGGACTCGCTATGGAGCTAGTGCTTACGCCACTGATCAAAGATATTATTTTGAAAAAACGCGCCTTAGCAAAATTAGCCCCACCTGAAATTCCTATTTAAGTGTATCAATAATCTGTTAGAGACTTTTTGGTTTAGAAGATCTAACAACATACAATGATCCTATGGAGCTGATCATTTCTTTTATCAAGTGATCGCAAATACATTCTGCTCTTTTTTGTTTAGTCTAACTCACGTACACTGCTGATTTTAAGTATGATGAGAGTAGTATGTCGCAAGCCATTAAAATTGTTGTCGGGTCTAAAAACCCAGTAAAAGTAAATGCCGCTAAACACATTTTTGCGATGTATTTCCCTGAGCATATAATTGAATGTAGTGGCGTTCACGCCCCCTCTGATGTACCCGATCAGCCTATAGGCGAAGAACAAACGTGTTTGGGAGCGAAAAACCGAGTTAACTACTGTAAAGCACAGCATCAAGCAGACTACTACATAGCGATGGAAGGCGGCGCAGCGCAATTTAGCTATGGTGCAGCAACCTTTGCCTATGTCGTTATTGATGACGGCGCACAGCAAGTTACAGGCCGAAGCAGTAACTTACCTTTGCCTTCAGTTTTTTATAATGCATTGCTGCAAGGTGAAGAACTTGGAGATGTGATGGATAAAGCTTTTAATACCACCAATATTAAGCAGCAAGGGGGTGCTATTGGTTTATTAACTGATCATCATGCAACACGAGAAAGTACCTATACTCAAGCGCTGACTCTCGCCATGGCCCCTTTTCTTAATCCCACTTTATATAATCAATAACGGATGTTTTAATGAAGTATAACTACGTATTATTTGATGCCGACGAAACCTTATTTAGCTTTAATGCCTTTGCTGGCTTACAAAAAATGTTGGCTGCTTATGACATGGATTTTACCAAAGCAGATTATGACCATTACCAAAACACCAATAAGCCACTATGGATTGCCTATCAAAATAACGAAATTACCGCAAACCATCTGCAAGTAACTCGTTTTAGTGAGCTGGCAAATAAACTTGATGTACCAGCCCAGCAGCTCAATGATGATTTTTTATCGGCAATGGCTGAAATTTGTATGCCTTTACCCGGTGCGGTTGAATTATTAAACGCCCTTAAACCTCATGCCAAATTAGGTATTATCACTAATGGCTTTAGTCAGCTGCAAGCACGTCGCTTAGCACATACGGGGCTGCAAGATATGTTCGATTGGCTGGTAATCTCTGAAAAAGTAGGTATTGCTAAGCCTGCAAAAGAGATATTTGAGCACACCTTTAATTTAATGGGGAATCCACCTAAAGAGCAAATTTTAATGGTAGGTGATACCGCCAGTAGTGATATTCTTGGTGGACAAAATGCAGGCATAGACACCTGCTGGTTACAGCACCCTGGAGTAATCTTACCTGAAGGTATTAAGCCAACGTACCAAGTCACTGAGTTAAAACAGTTACAAACTATTTTAGGTCTGTAATACCTGACTGATTGTGCTGACAAACAGCCAAAAAAAATGACGCTAATTAGCGTCATTTTTTATAACTGTATGTAAGCGATTAACTGATTAGGCGTTTGCTAATTCAAGGCCGGGGGCAGGCATCGAAACAGGCGTTTCAAAGGTTGCCCACTCCCATGCTGACTCGGTTGCCATAATTTTGCGTAGTAACTTGTTATTTAAATCATGACCTGATTTAAATGCAGTTACTTTACCTAAAAGGTTATGACCTGTCATAAACATGTCACCTACACAGTCTAGTATCTTATGCTTGACGAACTCGTCTGGGTAACGCAGACCGTTTGGATTTAAAACTTTAAATTCATCAAGTACCACTGCACTATCCATGCTACCACCTAGTGCAAGGTTATTAGCATGCATGTATTCAATATCTTTCATAAAGCCAAAAGTACGCGCACGGCTAATTTCTTCAGTGAAGCTTTGTGCGGTAATATCTAAGCCAATGCGTTGGCGGCTTTCATTAATTGCAGGGTGATCAAAGGCAATTTCAAAATCGATATGGAATCCGTCATAAGGTTCTACTTCGGCCCATTTGTCGCCTTCTTCAATACGTACTTTTTCTTTAATACGAATGAAGCGTTTTGCAACATTTTGCTCTTCAATGCCGCCTTTTTGTAATAAATAAATGAATGGCAATGCACTACCATCCATTATTGGAACTTCTGAGCTATCAAGTTCAACAATCAGATTGTCGATACCCATGGCCGCAACAGCTGCAATTAAATGCTCAGTAGTTGATAAGCGAACACCATCTTTGTTAATTAAACAGGTACACAATTGCGTATCACCAACGGCTTCAGGCGTTGTTTCAAAATCAACAACCGGATCAAGGTCGACACGACGAAATACAATCCCAGTATTTGCGCTCGCAGGTCGGAGAGTTATTGTGACCTTCTCACCTTTATGAAGTCCAATTCCTATGGCTTTGACTACTTGTGCAATCGTACGCTGTTTAATCATAGGTTCGCTCACTTTAAGTATATATTACAGTTAGACGGCGGAGTGTAACATAAATACGGTATAACTACAATATTTGTTCACATTTCGCACAAAAGTACTGTTTTTAATTAGTCTGCTTGTTTACGTAAAAAAGCAGGAATGTCGAAATAATCGCCACCCTCAGACTTATCTGTTTTATTAGCACTACTTGACGACGTATTCGTTGCTGAACTTGAAGAGCTAGTCGATGTGTTGCTTTGCTCTTTTGATTCAGTTTGCGATGTCGTTGCAGGCTCTTCAGTCGTGCTTGTGCCTTGGCTTGCAAAGCTAGGTACGTACATGCTGCTGCTTGTTTGTGTGCTTGAGCTAGTTACATCAGAGCCTGACGCTTTTTTGAAACCGTTATCTACGATACCAAACTGTGGACGACGATCGCCGCCTAAGCCGGTTGCAACCACGGTTACACGTAGCTCATCCGTCATTTCTGGGTCAATTACCGCGCCAACAACAACCGTTGCGTTTTCAGACGCTAGCGCCTTAACGTGATTACCCACAATTTCGAATTCTTCAATCGCGATATCCATACCCGCAGTAATGTTAACCAAAATGCCTTTAGCACCGGTTAAATCTACGTCTTCTAAAAGAGGGCTTGAAATAGCAGCTTCTGCTGCTTCTTGTGCACGATCAGGTCCCGATGCAGATGCTGTACCCATCATCGCCGTGCCCATTGCAGACATAACAGTACGTACGTCGGCGAAATCCACGTTAATTAGACCCGAGCGAGTAATTAACTCAGCAATACCTTGTACCGCACCAAACAATACGTCATTTGCTTTAGCAAATGCATCCAGTAAAGTTGTTCCTTTACCCAATACTTTTAGTAACTTGTTATTTGGAATAGTGATTAACGAGTCCACAATTTCAGATAGTTCGCTAATACCTTGCTCTGCAGCAGCGGCACGCTTTTTACCTTCAAAATCAAACGGACGGGTTACCACAGCAACAGTTAAAATACCAAGCTCTTTAGCAATTTTAGCCACGACTGGCGCAGCACCGGTACCTGTACCGCCGCCCATACCTGCCGCAATAAACACCATATCAGCGCCTTCAAGGCTAGCACGAATGGTTTCGGCGTCTTCTTCAGCCGATTCACGACCTACTTCAGGGTTAGCCCCTGCACCTAACCCAGAGGTTATTTGCGTACCTAATTGTACTGTTACATCAGCGGCTGAATTACGTAATGCTTGCGCATCCGTATTGGCTGCGATAAAACGAACGCCTTCTATTTGTTGTTTTACCATGTGCTCAACTGCGTTACCGCCGCCACCGCCTACACCGATTACTTTTATTACAGCTTCTTCGCTGTGTTGTTCCATTATATCAAACATATTTACTCTCCGACTTGAGTACTAAAACTCGCCTTGAAACCATTTTGTGATGCGGTTCCACCAATTATTATTATCATCCGCTTTCGACTTTTGTGCATTCATCGACTGCATAGTACGCCCGTATTGTAACAAACCTACAGCGGTTGCGTACGATGGATCATCAACATAATCAGTTAAACCTACTACACCAATTGGTTTACCTATTCTTACTGGCATCTGAAAAATATCTTCAGCCACTTCCATTGCGCCAGTCATTTTAGCAGTTCCGCCAGTAATGACGAGACCTGCTGCAATTTGGTCTTCTAATCCCGAGCGACGAATTTCTTCCATCGCCAGTTCAAATAATTCTCTAAAACGTGGCTCAACCACTTCAGACAACGTATGCCTAGACATCAGTCTTGCTGGTCGCCCACCTACGCTTGGCACTTCAATCGTGTCTTCGCTGCTCGCCATTTGGCTACTTGCACAGGCATATTGTACTTTGAGTGACTCTGCATGTGATATAGGTGTGCGAAATATTTTTGCAATATCACCGGTTACTTGGTTGCCCGCCACCGGAATAACCGCAGAATGACGCAGTGCACCATTAATATAAATAGTGATATCCATAGTACCACCACCGATATCTAGCACCGCGACACCTAGCTCTTTTTCATCGTCCGTCAGTACAGAGTAACAAGAGGCAAGCGCAGTGAATATAAGTTGGTCAACTTCAAGCCCACAACGTTCAACACATTTTTCTATATTTTTAGCCATATCGTTGGAGCAGGTAATAATATGCGCACGTGCTTCCATACGCACACCACTCATGCCAAGTGGGTTTTTAATCCCCTCTTGCATGTCAATGCTGTACTCTTGTGGCAAGGCATGCAACATTTTGCGTTCAGCTGAAATTGGTACTGAGCGAGCAATATGGATTACATTTTCAATGTCTTCATCGGTTACTTCAGTATTATTAATAGCGACAACACCGCTTTCGTTCTGACATTGAATATGTTTGCCAGAAATGCCCAAATAAACCGAGCTAATACGACAATCAGCCATCAATTCGGCTTCATCAATTGCGCGGCGAATAGACTCAGACACTAAATTTAAATCGTTAACGCCGCCTTTATCCATTCCATAAGATACTTGGCTCCCCACGCCAACAATGCTGAGCTTGTTATCTGTGGTGATTTCACCTACCGTGGCCACTACTTTCGAAGTGCCTACGTCTAATCCAATCACTAGGTTTCTTTCTGCTGACTTAGTCATGCCTTACTCTTTATTATAATTGCTGTTCTTGCATTGGCTTATAGCTCACTGCAAGGCCGGTATCGTAGCGTAAATCAATTGCATCTATCTGTGCATCAGCACGTTGTTCTATGCGTGAATAAACGTCTATAAAACGCTGTACACGCTTGGCTTTATCCTTGCGCCCTAAATTTAAACGCACGCCATTATCTAACCAAAGTTGCCACGAAAACCGCTCAGATAGCGCAAGGCTAGTGAGCGTTAGTGCATTTACTTTAAGCATTTCATCAAACTGTTTAAACGCTACCCATGCTTCTTTTTCACTGCCTTCTGGCCCATATAACTGGGGTAATGTGGCACTTAATTTATCACTTTTAGCCTCAAACGCCTCGCCGCTTTGGTTAATCAATAAATCACTGTTCCAGTGAGCGACCGCTTGATGCTCTACCACGTAAACTTGGATAGTATCAGGCCATTGCTTTCTTACCGATACCGTTGCAACCCAAGGTAGTTCTTGCACTAAATGCTGAACATGCTTTACGTTTAACTCAAAAAAGCTACTTAAATCCGCTTTTTTTATCGCGGTAGTTATTGCTTTTTCATCGGTGTATTTGGGGCTCCCCAACACCGTTAGATGCTTAATTTGCGCATCTTTATTTGCAACTAACCAATGGGAAACCCCATTGGTTATTTCAATTAACCCAATCACCACAGCCAGAAAAAAGCTCACTCCAAAAATCAGCGACCAGTTAAGTTGCTGTTTTAGTTGCTGCGCTTTCTCTAAAAAGGGATGCATATTAAAGGGTTTGCTCCAAAATGCGAACAACTAATTGCTCAAAACTTGCCCCATTGGCTTTTGCAGCCATTGGCACCAATGATTTTTCTGTCATGCCTGGCACTGTATTTACTTCCAACAAGTAAAATTGGCCTTGCTGATCTTGCATTGCATCGACGCGACCCCAGCCACTTGCACCCACTAAATCAAACGCATCGAGTGCCATTGCTTGTAGTTTTTGTGTATCCGGTTGTGATAAATCAGCAGGACAATGATATTGTGTCGTACTTGACTGATATTTAGCTTGGTAGTCATAAAAACCATTTGGCGTGCTCATTTCAATCACAGGTTGTACTTCATCACCAAGCACCGTAATTGTAAATTCGCGCCCCGAGATCCACTGCTCTACCAATACTTGGCTGTCGAACTTAAATGCATTGCTGAGCGCATCTTCAAGCTCTTCTGCAGAGCTTGCTTGTGCCATACCAATACTTGAGCCTTCGTGCGATGGTTTTACCATCACTTTTTTAAATTCATCGATAATTGCTTTAGCATCAAAGCCTTTTTTAGCATCAACTACCGCATAAGGTGCTGTGCTTAAGCCTGCCGATTTAAACAAGTGCTTACAACGAATTTTATCCATTGCCAATGCTGAACCTAATACATTACTGCCAGTGTAAGGCAAGTTCATAAACTCTAAAGCACCTTGTACTGTGCCATCTTCACCACCTCGGCCATGCAGCGCAATAAAAACGCGATCAACATTTAAGTCTTTTAATTCCCACAATGAACGATTTTGAGGGTCAAACGCAATCGCATCAATGCCACAGGCAAGAAGTGCATTAAGGACTGCTTGACCAGATTTTAATGACACGTCGCGCTCTGCTGAGTTTCCACCTAGCAGCACCGCTACTTTACCGAACTGGGAACTTACCTGTGTCATACTTCACCTTGCTTTAATTTTTCTATCGACATATTTGTTGCTGCTAAACTTTTAACTAGCTGACCTATGTTACCTGCGCCTTGCGTAAGTACTAAGTCATTATTTTGTAGGCAGTTAGCAAGTACACCTGCAAGCTCTGAGCTTGAAGCCACATGCAATGGCTCTTTGCCACGCTGGCGTAAACTGCGGCATAAACTCTTACTATCAGCGCCCACAATCGGCTCTTCGCCTGCACTGTAAACATCAAGCAATAGCAACTGATCAACCTCAGCGAGTACTTTCACAAAATCTTCGTATAAATCGCGAGTACGGGTATAGCGATGCGGCTGATAAACCATCACTAAACGCTTATCAGGCCAGCCTTCTCGCGCTGCGGTGATGGTAGCTGCCACTTCTGATGGGTGATGACCATAGTCATCTACTAACATCACATTACCGCATTCGTTTTCAAATTCACCATAATGCTGAAAACGACGGCCAATGCCTTCAAAAGTATCTAATGCCGCTAAAATTGCATGATTAGCTATGTTTTGGTCTTTTGCCACCGCAATCGCTGCGGTTGCATTTAGGGCATTGTGTTTACCTGGCATATTTAACTTGGCGGTTAAACTCTCGCCTTGTTTATTAGTAACAGTAAATTGGCATGTATTGGCTGTTTGGCTAAATTCACTCATTCGATAGTCAGCATCTTGCGATTCACCATAAGTGATCACCGGACGACCAAAGCGAGGGATTAATTCTGCGGCAACGTCTGAATCTATACACACTACAGCTAGCCCGTAAAACGGCAGGTTATGAATGAATTCAACATAAGTATCTTTCATTTTTTCTAAGCTGCCGCCGTAAGTTTCCATGTGATCTTCTTCAATATTAGTGATCACCGATACCATAGGTTGTAAATGCAAAAATGAAGCATCGCTTTCATCCGCTTCAGCGATTAAAAAATCGCTTTTGCCTACTTTAGCATTGCTGCCAGCACTATTTAATAAACCGCCAATAATAAAGGTTGGATCGAGCCCTGCTTGTGCATAAATACTGGCAATTAAACTGGTTGTTGTGGTTTTGCCATGGGTACCGGCAATAGCAATACCATGACGAAAACGCATCAGCTCAGCTAACATTTCTGCACGGCGAACCACCGGAATACGTGCAGCTTGCGCGGCTTGAATTTCAGGGTTTGTTTTATCAATTGCACTTGAAACCACCACCACATTAGCGTCTTTTACATTATTTTCATGATGGCCAATAAATACTTCAGCGCCCGCTTGAATTAAACGCTCGGTCATGGCGCTATGCGCTATATCCGAGCCGGTAATACGGTAACCTTCAAAAGCCAATACTTCTGCAATACCGCCCATACCTGCACCACCTATTCCTACAAAGTGAATAGTTTCAATGCGGCGCATCGCAGGGCGTGTATATTTTTCTTTTGCTAATGTCTGTTTCACTTATATTCTCTTATTTGTTACTTGCTCACAGTGCATAGCGACGCTGGCTGTGGCATCTAAAATAGCCTGCTGCTTTGCTTTAGCAGCCATTTTAGTTATTAATAAAGGTTCGGCTAAATAGGGACTTAAAAGTTCAACAATGCTGCGCTGATTAAATTGCCCCTGTGGCATTAATAATGCCCCTTCTGCCATTACTAAATACTGTGCATTTGCTGTTTGGTGATCATCAACCGCATGTGGAAACGGTACAAATACCGCCATTTTACCTGCTGCAGCAATTTCACTAACCGTTAGCGCTCCAGCGCGACAAATTACAATATCGGCCCAGCTATAAGCGGTATCCATATCATCAATAAATTCAGCAACAGTTACTTGTTCATCGCCCATTTGTTGCTGCTGGTAACTTTCGCTCACACTAGCAAAATGGCCTTTACCAGTTTGGTGCCAAACATTAATGGCACAGGTATCATTTAAGCGCTTAAATGCTTCAGGCAGTGTTTGGTTAAGTACTTGCGCACCTAGTGAGCCACCCACTACAAGCATATTAATTGGACTTGATATTTCCCGCTTAGGTATATCAACTACACTCTGACGCACAGGGTTACCCACCAGCTCAGCTTTACCACTGGCAAAAGCACTTGGAAATGCAGCTAATACGCGATTCGCAAATTTCGCTAGCCATTTATTGCTCATACCAGCTACGGCGTTTTGCTCATGAATTACCAAAGGGATACCGAGACTTTTTGCCGCAATACCCGTAGGGCCTGTCACGTAGCCGCCCATAGCTAAAACCACGTCAGGGCGTTGTTGTTTTAATACTTTACGCGCCTGCAATATTGCATTAATAACCATGAATGGCGCTTTAATGAGGCGTTTTAAACCATTACCTCGCACGCCTTTTACATCAATAAAATCAATTTCTATGTTGTGCTTGGGCACGACACTGGCTTCCATTCTATCAGGAGTGCCTATCCAGCTAACTTGCCAACCTTGCTGTTTGAGATAATCAGCAACCGCAATCCCCGGGAAAATATGTCCACCTGTGCCCCCTGCTACAACGACTATTTTTTTACTCATCGTTTAGCTCCCCCCGACGTGGCCTGTTTAGTTGCCATCTTCGTTTCAAAATCTACCCGTAATAAAATACCAGTGGCTATGGTCATCATTAATAAACTTGAGCCACCATAGGAAATAAACGGTAGGGTTAGTCCTTTGGTTGGTAATATACCGGCACTGGCGCCTACATTAACCATAGTTTGAAATGCAAACCAAATACCGATAGCTAAAGCTAAATAGCCTTCATATTCTTTACCGTTTTTAAGCGCATTTTGGCCAATTAGTAGCGCTCTAAATACTAATGTTCCTAATACCATTAAAATACTCAATACGCCCATAAAACCGAGTTCTTCAGCAATCACGGCAAAAATAAAATCGGTGTGTGCTTCCGGTAAATATTGTAATTTTTGTACGCTATTACCTAAGCCTTGGCCAAACCAATCACCTTGGCTATAAGCCATCAGTGATTGCACTAATTGATAACCTTTACCAAAAGGGTCGTCCCAAGGCTCTAAAAAACCCACCACACGCGCCATACGATAGGGCTCAAACACAATCAACCCAACCACCAACGCAATACCGGTTAAAATAAGTGCAAAAAATTGCCAAAGCTTGGCACCGGCTAAAAACAATAAACCAACCGTAGTAACAAACATCACCACCACGGTTCCTAAATCTGGCTGCATTAAAATAAGCGCTGCATAAACGGCAAATACCGCTATGGGTTTAGCAAAGCCTTTAATGTTTTCTTGTACTTCACTGCGCTTACGGACTAAATAGCCTGCGATATAACTAAAAAAGAATAACTTAGCGAGCTCGGAGGCTTGAATATTAAACGGTCCTATAGGTATCCAACGGGTAGAACCATTCACTTCTCGCCCCACAATTAGCACCACCAATAACAACACTAAGCCGATTAGTAATAAGTAGGGGTTAGCTTTTTTCCACCACGACATAGGTACTTGAGTACTTATGCAAAATAAACAAAACGAGAGCCCTAAAAAAATACCGTGGCGGATAGTAAAATGATAAATATTGCCAAACAGCCTATCGGCCGTCGGCATTGAAGCACTAGTTACCATCACAAAGCCCACCCCTATTAGCATTAACATGCAATAAAGGAGCGGCACATCATAAAGCTGCGCCGAAGGTTTAGGAGTAAATGCCTCTTTAATATCCGCAAAAGCTATCATGGCAGCTCCTGCAATACACAATGCACAAAATCATCGCCGCGCTGCATATAGTTGTTATACATATCTATACTGGCGCAGGCTGGGGCTAATAAAACCGTATCGCCTGACGTACTTAATTGTTTAGCAAGCGCCACAGCTTCAGACATGTTAGTGGTTAAATGACCTTTAGCAGTTAGTGCCACTAACTCTTTTGCATCTTTACCAAAGCAAATGAGGGCTTTAACGTGTTGCTCAACATAAGGTTTAAGTGCCTCTAAATCAGCGCCTTTTGCATCGCCACCAGCAATAACCACTAAGCTTTGTTGCTTACCCGCTAAACTATCAATAGCGGTAATTGTTGCGCCTACATTGGTGGCTTTAGAATCATTAAAATACTTAACGCTATTAAACTCACCCACAAACTGGCAACGATGTGCCAAGCCATTAAATTGAGCTAACGCAGTTTTATAATGCGCTTTAGTTATTTCAAACGGGCTGAGTAACGCCATTACTGCCAATGTGTTTAAATAGTTATGCTTACCCACAACAGCTAAAGTACTTACTGGTAAATAAGCTTCGCCCTTTACCATAAAGTACGCTTCGTTATTATGCTGTGCTAAGTGGTAATCGCCTTGTGCTTCTCCAAAACTAACTTGTGGTGCTAACGTGCGACTCACTGAGTGGGTTTGTCTATCGTCAGCATTAATAACTAAAAGTTCAGCGCCGTTATAAATACTTAACTTTGAATCTATATAAGCTTGATAGCTATCATAGCGATCGAGATGATCTTCTGAAATATTAAGCACAGTTGCACTGCTGGCTTTTAAGCTGTCAGTGGTATCAAGCTGAAAACTCGATAGTTCCAGTACAAATACATCAAAGTCACCGTCAAGTAAATCCAGTACAGCTGTGCCAATATTGCCGCCCAGTGCTACTTTATAACCTGCGGTTTTTAATACTTCGTAAGCAAGGGTTACTACCGTTGATTTACCGTTTGAACCTGTTACCGCAACAACTGGTTTAGTGTTAATGCGGGCAAATAACTCAACATCACCAATTATTTCTACACCTGCATTCATTGCCTGTGCAACCGCAGGGGTTTTTAAACTTAGCCCGGGACTAATAATGATCATATCGCAAGCACTGAGCGCCGCGTTATTTAAATCACCAAAGTGAGTATTTAGATTAGCGGCATGTTGCTTGAGCCAATCAACACCGGGAGGATTTTCTCGGCTATCGACTACATTGGGCTGTATTCCTTGAGATAATAAAAAGCGCACAATGCCCAGGCCGGTTACACCGAGCCCGAGCACTGTTATTTGTTTATTTTTTATCTCGTTTAAATACTGCATTTATCGGATCTTTAATGTCGCAAGGCCAGCGAGCACCAGCACAATAGAAATTATCCAAAAGCGCACAATAACGCGTGGCTCTGGCCATCCTTTAAGTTCATAATGGTGGTGAATCGGCGCCATTTTAAAAATACGTTGGCCGCGTAATTTATAAGAGCCAACTTGTAAAATTACCGACAGCGCTTCCATTACAAACACGCCCCCCATAATAATAAGTAATAACTCTTGGCGAACCAGCACAGCAATAATACCTAATGCACCACCTAGAGCTAACGAGCCTACATCGCCCATAAACACTTGTGCTGGGTAGGTGTTAAACCATAAAAAGCCTAACCCTGCACCCACAATAGCGGTACACACCACTACCAATTCACTGGCAAGTGGCAAATGCGGAATATGTAAATAAGCTGAAAAGTTAATATTACCGGTTAAATAAGCAATAATAGCCAGCGCTGCAGCCACTAAAATTGTTGGCACAATAGCTAAGCCATCTAGTCCGTCGGTTAAGTTTACCGCGTTTGAGGTGCCCACTAATGCAAAATACGTGATTACGATATAAAACAGTCCTAGCTGTGGCAGTACATCTTTAAAAAATGGTACAACAAGAGATGTCTCTGTCGCTTGGGTACTGGTCATGTAAAGTGCAGTTGCTACAACCAATGCAATTACTGATTGCCAAAAATACTTCCACTTAGCAATCAGTCCTTTAGGATCTTTGCGGATCACTTTGCGGTAATCGTCAATAAAGCCAACAATCCCCAATGAACCAATCACAAATAATGTGGCCCATACGTATTTATTAGACAAATCAGCCCACAATAAAGTGCTGGTGAATATTGCCGCTAAAATAAGTAAGCCACCCATGGTCGGCGTACCCGATTTAGACAAATGCGATTGCGGACCATCATCACGTACTGTTTGTCCAATTTGCATGCGCTGTAAACCACGAATTAACTTTGGCCCCAAATAAAGCGACATAATTAATGCGGTCAAAATACCTAAAATGGCACGAAGAGTTAAATACGAAAAAACATTAAAGCCACTATAATATTGAGTTAAATACTCAGCCAGCCAAACTAACATTATGATACTCCATTGATGGCTTGTTGCTGGCCATTAACTAAATCGGTTACTAAAAGCTCCATGCGAGAACTGCGTGATCCTTTCACGACAAGGGTAATTTTTTTATCTACTTTGCTAATACTGTTTTGAATTTGCTGCAGCATTTGCTCACGATTTGAAAAGTGACGATTAGGCAGCTCAAATACATCACTTGCTGACTTACTTAATACACCGAGTGTAAATAGCTCATCAATGCCTTGCGCTAATGCATATTCGCCCACTTCTTGATGATACTTACGAGCATCTTCACCAAGCTCCCCCATATCACCGAGAGCCAAAATACGATGACCTTGAATATCGCTAAGTAAATCAATTGCCGCCTTTACCGATTTAACGTTGGCATTATAAGTATCATCTATAATGGTGAGTGACTCACTGGCTTCAATCAGGTTAACCCGTCCTTTAACTTCACCCATGGTCGCTAGGGCGCTGGCAATTTCTTCAAGCGACACGTCAAACTCACTGGTTAATGCCGCAGCAATAAGCGCGTTGCTAATATTATGCTTGCCTGGCAATGCTAACGTTACCGGTACTCTGTGTTGTTTGGTACATAACATAAAGCTTGCGCGAGCTTGTGCATCTAGGCTGATGTCCTCAGCCCAAATATCCAGCTTTTCACTGCTAGAAAAGCATTTAATATTGCGCGTTGCTAACTTATCAAGCCAATACTGACTAAACTCGCTATCGCAATTAACAATGGCAATGCCATCGTCTTTTAAACCATCGTAAATTTCGCCTTTGGCTTGTGCCACCCCTTGCAGGCTACCAAAACCTTCTAAATGCGCCGCGGCAACATTACATACCACGGCAACATCTGGTTTAGTCATGGCGGTAGTGTAGGCAATTTCACCAATGTGGTTAGCACCGAGTTCAATAACCGCATAACGATGCTGTGGCTCTAATCTCAATAAGGTAAGAGGCACGCCAATATCATTATTAAAGTTGCCTTTAGTCGCTAAAACATCACCTTTACTTGATAAGATAGCAGCACACATTTCTTTTACTGTGGTTTTACCTACACTGCCAGTAATAGCGATAGTTTTAGGTGCAACTTGCGCCATAACCGCTGTTCCAATCGTGCCTAATGCAATACGGGTATCGGCAACTACAAATTGAGCAATGTCGGTATCAACAGCGTGATCAACAATGACTCCAATAGCACCTTTTTGTTTTGCTTGCTCAATAAACTTATGACCATCAAAGTTAGGGCCTTTAAGTGCCAAAAACACTTCACCATCACATAAAGTACGGGTATCGGTGTTTATATTTATTACTTGACGATTATCACCTTGATAATCAGTTGCTAGCACATTAGCTAGCCAATCAAAATCCATTGGGATCATGCTTGAGACCCTCTTACTGCTTGTTTTAATTGTTGTTGTACAAATTGGCGGTCGCAAAAATCAATGCGTTTGTTACCTATAATTTGATAGTCTTCATGCCCTTTACCGGCAATTAAAATAACCTCACCGGCTTTTGCGTTATCTATAGCAAATTGTATTGCAGCACCACGGTCGGCCTCTAAATGGGCGTTTTGTGGGTGTGTTAATCCTGCAGCTACATCATTAATAATTTCATTGGGATCTTCTGAGCGCGGGTTATCACTGGTAATGATCACTTTATCTGCAAACTGCTCAGCGGCTTGTGCCATTAGTACACGTTTACCTTTATCTCTGTCGCCGCCGCAACCAAATACACAACTCACTCCACCTGGTACATGTTGTTGCAGCGCTTGTAACGCTAGTGCGAGTGCATCAGGCGTATGTGCATAATCAACCACGCAAGTAGGCATATTTGGCGCTGTAAATGCTTGCATTCTGCCTGCTACAGGTTGCAAATACTCACACCCTGCCACTAATTGCGTTAATGGGTAACCTAGCGCTAATAATGTGGCTAAAGCAGCGGTTAAATTGTATAGATTAAATTCACCATATAACGGTGATTTTATGGCAATATCACCCCAACTTGTAGTTAATTGCGCCGAAATACCGGTTGCCGAATAGCTAACATCAGAAAAATACACAAACTGAGCGTTTTTAGGGGCTAAGTTTTTACGGCCATAACAAATTAGTTTATTAAAGCTATATTTTTCAACCCATTGCTCTGCTTGTCCGTCATCTTGGTTAAGAATGACATTGGCAGCATCAAAATCACGAAACAGCATCAACTTGGCATCACCGTAACTATCCATGTCACCATGATAATCTAGATGATCACGAGATAGGTTAGTAAATACCGCCGCTTTGAAATGGCACTGATCAACACGGTGCTGCACTAGACCATGCGATGATACTTCCATTGCTACTAAACGATGTTGCTGCTCTTTTAAGTCACTTAAAATATGCTGTAAATCCACACTCGAGGGCGTGGTATTTTGCAGCGGTGTTAACTTATCTGGATGGCCATAACCGAGCGTGCCTATAATTGCGGCTTGGGTACGACAAAACTGTGCTAAATGAGCAATCATTGCGGTAGTAGTCGACTTACCATTGGTACCTGTTACGCCAACTAAATCTAATTCTAGGCTCGGTTGCTGGTAAAATTTACTCGCTAAAACAGGCAATTTTTTATTTAATTCTGAGACTAAATAAAGCGGCTCAAAATCACTTTCAAACTCACACAGTCTGTCGGCAATAATTGCACTGGCACCATTCTCAATTGCTTTATCAATAAACTGTCCGCCATCAAGCTGATGACCTTTTATTGCCACAAACACATCACCAGGTTTTACATCGCGGCTGTCTAAACGCAACTCGTTTACCATTAAACGTGCTGCATCTATTTCTAAATATTTTAAAATTGTGTGTAAATCACGCACCATCATCTTTGCCCTTCACGTATGCCACCGAGTCTTTATCTGGGGCAACGTTTAAAATTCTTAATGAATTAGAGATTATTTCTGCAAACGCCGGACCTGCCGTTGCGCCACCGTAATAAACATCTCCACCGGGCTCGTTGATTAATACCACAACGGCTAATCGCGGATTACTCGCAGGGGCAATGCCCGCAAAATAACCTACATATTCGTCACCATAACCACCTGCAGCGGCCTTTTTAGAAGTACCCGTTTTACCAGCAGCGCGGTAGCCATCAACTTTAATACGGCGTGCGGTACCACCTTCTTCAAATACGCTTTCCATCATATGAACTACCGCTTCAACATCTTGTTGTTGAAAAACACGTTCACCTTCAGGTATAGAATCTTGCTTTAGTACAGTGAGTGGGCGGTTCACCCCACCCGCGCCTAACATGGCGTAAAAACGAGCCATTTGCGCGGTACTCACGGCAATATTGTAACCAAACGAAAGTGCGGCAATTTCGTGATCTGACCAACGACGATTTGGGTAAAATAAACCACTACTTTCCCCGACCATGCCGGTACCACTATCACTACCAAAACCCACCTTTTGGTAAAGACCTACAAAATAGTCTTTGGGTACGGTTTGGCTTATTTTCGTTACGCCCATATTACTGGAGTACTTTAAAATTTCGCGCAGCGTCATTTCACCATGATTACGGGTATCTTGTACTAAGCTTCCCCCTAAACGCATCCAGCCTGGGTAGGTATCAACTTTGTCATCCGGTTGGATTGTGCCGTAGTCTAATCCAGCTAAAATGGCTAGAGGCTTAACGGTTGAGCCGGGTTCAAACAAATCGGTAATTGCACGGTTACGACGTTTATGAGGAGCCGCACCGCTTAAATTGTTAGGATTAAATGAAGGACTATTTACCATAGCCAAAACTTCACCAGTTTTAACATCAACCACCATGGCTGAACCTGAAGTGGCCTTGTAAGTTAATACCGCTGATTTAACCGCTTTGTAGGCAATCGCCTGAATACGCTGATCAATACTCAGTTGAATACTCTCAGGCTCCACTCGCTCGCGCTCATCAAGCACTTCAACTTCACGTCCTTGGGCATCTTTTCGAATCGTACGTCGGCCTTCTTCACCTGTGAGTGCATTTTCGTAAAGCTTTTCAATGCCTTCAATGCCTTTGCCATCGATATTAGTAAAACCAATGATATGCGCACTGACCTCACCGGCAGGGTAATAGCGTTTTGATTCATCTAATAAATGAATACCTGGTAGGCGTAAATCGCCAATATAATTAGCAACAGCCGGAGTAACTTGGCGTTTTAAGTAAACAAAGCGACGAGTAGGATCATCAAGTAGTCGGGTATTAATTTTGCTCGGTTCAATGCGCAGTACATCGGCTAGTTCACGCCAGCGCAAATCGTTTTTATAATACAGGGCGGTACGCTTGTTTAGCTCAGCGACATTTTCACGCAGAGTTTGCTGATCTTCACCATTTTTACGGGCTTGTCTGAGCACTTTGCTCACCAGTGATTTATGCAAAGCTTTAGGATCTGCATACACACTGACTACAGGCACACTAACAGCTAACTCTTTACCGTTACGATCGAAGATCATACCGCGTTGCACATGCAATTTTTCAACACGTACCGTACGCTTGTCACTTTCGGAGCGAGCCTTATCGGGTTCAATTACTTGCAAATATGCGGCGCGCGATACCAAAGTCACAAACACTAAAAAAATCACCGCGCACACTAAAATAAAGCGCCATGCGATTAGGTTGTTGACTGGTTTTTTGCCTCGCGTTCTCATTGTAATATAATTACCTGCTCATCTTGGCTGGTTGGCCGCTTCATTTCTAATTGTGACGTTGCCACTTCTTCAATGCGTGCATGTTGCGAATAAAATTCTTCTTCCACTAAAAAATAACGCCACTCTAAATCCAATTCATCACGCTCTTGCAGTAACGAATCTTGCTCAATTAATTGCGCACGAGATAAATGAGTTACCTGCACCACGCTCAAACTTGACGCGAATATCACAACCAACAAGGCCAAGGTGATCTTGTTCGCACCTAGGCCTTTAATTATTTCAATAAATAGATTGGGTTGGCGATAACTCGCTTTTTTACTCATCCCAACCTCTGTGCAATCCTTAGTACTGAGCTACGAGAGCGTGGATTGCGAGCCACTTCATCAGCACTTGGTTTAATAGCTTTACCCACTGCTTTTAACGTCAGGTTTTTATTTATTTGTGCGTCGGTTAAAGGCAGACCTCTGGGTATCGCTTCTCCCTTACTCTGTTTTTTAATAAATTGTTTTACAATGCGATCTTCTAAAGAGTGAAAAGAAATAACAACTAAGCGACCACCCGGCTTAAGAACTTTAATCGCCGCTTGTAGTGCGGTTTGAATTTCCTCTAACTCGCTATTGATATAAATACGAATTGCCTGAAACGTGCGCGTTGCAGGATGTTTAAACTTATCTTTAACAGGTACTGCTTCATCAACTAAATCTGCGAGCTGTTTAGTAGTAGTGATTGGCGTATGTTCACGCACTTCCAATATCTTGTGCGCAATGCGCTTACCAAATTTTTCTTCACCTAGCTTTTTGATCACATGGGTAATGTCATCTAGTTCCGCCTCAGCTAACCACTGCGCAGCGCTACGGCCTGTGCTTGGATCCATTCGCATATCAAGCGGGCCGTCTTTCATAAAACTAAAGCCACGAGCAGCATCATCTAACTGCGGTGACGACACACCAATATCAAGTAAAATGCCATCAACTTTACCAATTAGATCGTTTTGCTCAGCAACTTCGTATAACTTTGAGAACCGTGAGTGAGCAATCGAAAAACGTGAATCATCGGCAAACTTTTCTGCTGACTTTATAGCTTGTGGATCCTGATCAATAGCCTGCAAGCGACCAGCGTCGCCCAAGCGCGCTAATATTTGCCCTGAATGTCCGCCACGTCCAAAGGTGCCATCCATATAAATGCCGTCTGGCTTAATTGCAAGTGCATCTATGGTTTCTTCCATTAATACGGATACGTGTTCAAATTGCGCTGTCATTAGCTATTTTTTGCCTTTTTGTTTTGCTGCTAGAGGGTAAAGTTATCTAAATCGTCATTCGGTTCAAATTCACCAAGCCTTTCAAGCTCAGTGTCTTGGCGCATTTGTTCGTGCCAACGCGCCTCATCCCAAATCTCAAATTTATTCATTAAGCCCACCAGCATAATTTTTTTGCCAAGTTCTGCATGTGAGCGCAAAGAAGGCGCCAGCAAAATTCGACCGTTTTTATCAAGCTGATACTCTGTCGCATTACCTAACAACATACGTTGCATCCGTCGCGCTCTGGGATTCATATTAGATATTTTTGCTAAACGGCTTTCTATTTCTAACCATTCAGCAAGGGGGTATAACCAAAGGCAAGGCTCATTGAGTGCAACAGTGCAAATAACCGTTCCCTGATCTTCAGACAATAGCGTGTCTCGGTACTTTGTTGGTACCGCAAAACGTCCTTTATCATCCAAACTCAGTGAACTTGCGCCACGAAACATAAAAAGCCTATTGTAAAATTATTTTAATCAACTTTTTGATTAACCCGATCCAGTTTGATCCACTAAACACCACTTTTTACCACAGTGCTCCAGTTTAGGGCTTGACAAGCCTTTTTGTCAAGTAAGTCACCCAGCTTTAGCGCCCCGCGAAGCCTGAAAAAATAAGGCTCAGATTAAAGCGGTTGAATTGTTTAGTAAAAAATCTGATCAGCCAGTAAAAAATTTTTTATCGTTTTTTTTAGTAGCTTGCTGGCATTATTTGCTTAATGAATAAACAGTGAATAATTACAATTTATTTAGGGTGTGTAGGACTTTGTTTATTCGAACTAGGTGCAACTAAATTGTGACCTGAAATGTATAACCGAGTAAGCAAAGGAAAAATCAACCTCGAATGATCAAAACGCCTTAGTTTGTAAAAATTACAAACTGTTGTCGCAATAGTTACAGCTATAAACCTACTAAAAATTAGTAAATAAAATACAATCCATAAAAAACAATGAGTTAAAAACTGGTTTAATCATTGCACCTTAATAATTACTTTTAAAAAACTATTAAGGATTGATTATGGCTACGGCAACTAAGAGCAAAACTGCTATTGATGCAAAACAAGAGATTGAGGCCCCGTTAACAGATAAGGCAACATCAGCTGCGCATGACGCAGTAGATGCATTATCGAGTAAAGCGGCGGTAGCTGAAAATGGCGTTCGTAAAGGAGCAAGCAGCTCAGCAGAAACACTTAATGAGAAACAATTAGCAGCTCGCGAGAAATTAGAAGAATGTACTTCTAAGACTCGTCAACTCGCATCAGAAAACCCATTAGCAACGGCTGGTCTTGCATTTGCTGCTGGTATGTTAGTTACTGCACTATTTCGTCGCAAGTAATACTAATGCAAAACCTACATTCAACATCAAGTGAATCACAATCGACAGATTCGCAGTCATCGGCAAAACATGCCGATGACTGGCAAGATCATGTTGCTAAGCTTGCTGATTATGCAGCACAGCTCAAGGATGATTATCATCAACAAGGAAAGTTGACGCATCAGATTACTATAGCTGAATGGAAATTGTCGTTAAGATCCTTAGCACTGATCACTATCCTACTTGGATGTTTTGCCAGTGGCTTGGTGTTACTGTGGGTCGGGTTTTTAGGTATTGTAGGCTTTGCGACTTTTGACTTATTTAGCTCGATTTGGCTGAGCATTACTGTAGTGATCAGCCTACAAATTTTATGTTTAATTTGGCTGTGGCGAAACGCAGTTTATCTAAGCAAAAAAATTGGCTTTACTAAAACGCTAAATAGTCTAAAGCAGCTGCTTAAATTATAAGGCATACACTATTATGTTAATCAATTACTTGATCAACTCACCGAATGCTCGAGTGCAACAGCTACACAAAGAAGTCGTGATGCGATCTGAGCTAAAGCGTCAGCACCTTACGGCAATAAAATATCGAGCCAAACGTTTTGCCGCAACAAAAGTGGGGCTCGTTAGTGCTTTTACCGCAGGCGCGGTTGTGGAGTCGGCAAAGGGAGACACCAACTTGGTAAAAAAATACAGTTGGTTATTAAAACTACTCGCTTAAAATTCACTCCTACATTAAATCGTCACGACAGTGAGCCAAAATAACCGTTTTGATAATCGCTAACCGCTTGGCGAATTTCAGCTTCAGTGGTCATTACAAACGGCCCCATATGTGCAATTGGCTGATTAAGCGGATCAGCTGCTAAAATCAGAACACCTGCTGCTTTTTCGGCACGTATGCAAATATCACTCGATGGCTCAACAATAAGTAATTTTCCTGCATCAAAGGTTTCACCTTGCGCTGATTCTAATGATCCAGTGTGTATGTAAATCATCACTTTTTGCTGTTTTAGTGCTGGTAGATAAAGCTCCTTACCTGCAGGCAAAGCCACATCGGCTATAGCACCATTAGCGGCTAAGTTTTGTAAGCTTGAAACCAATTGCTGTGAATCAAATTGCCATGTCCCTGCTAGCGCTTTAAGACTAATACCTTGTTGATTAGTAAAACTCGGTGCTGGATGCTCTGTGGTATCCTGGTATTGCGGCTCACGCATTTTGTCAGCGCTTGGCATATTGAGCCAAATTTGAAAGCCATGTAAGCCTTTTTCAGCATCAGCAAGTGGCATTTCACTGTGCATAACACCACTACCGGTGCTCATCCATTGTACGTCACCGGCGCGAATCGCTTCTGTGTTACCCATTTGATCTTTATGCTCAAATCCTCCTTTTAAAATATAGGTAAAAGTTTCGATACCGCGATGAGGGTGAGGAGGAAAACCACCAATATAGTCACTCTCATCATCAGATTTAAGCTCATCAATCATTAAAAATGGGTCTAAATATTTACCATCAAATCCTGGAATACGACGGATATTGACGCCATCCCCATCTTGGGTAGCATAAGCAGTTAAAACTTTGGTTATTTTCATTTTTTGCCTAATATGTTATGTAAATATATAAGGGATTAAATTATTATTTCATCATGATTTTTATACGTAAATTAATATATTTCAATCATATGCAACACTATTTTATTGCAAAATCTTAGATATAACCTTAGTACTTCAATGGTTATTTATAGTAGGATTATCAAGCGTCACTCTACTTTGCACTAATTTGGATACGACTATTTTTACTTCATCATTAAAACATCAACTCTACCGCCTTCTTATGCTAATTTGCATACCTGTTGCTGCTATTATTTTAGTAACCTTGTGGTTTAGTCGTGACGCAGCCATTAAAGAGCACGAGACAAAAGTGCGCACCATCACTGAGCAACTAATTATCAAACAACAAAGCATGATTGATGATGTCAAAAAAGTTACTGAGTTTTTAGCAAAAAAACAAAAAGACATTAAGTCTTTACCCTCTACTTGTCCTGCGTATTTTTTAGATGTTAAGGCACTCAATGGTAATATCGCGAATATTGGTATAGTAAATAAAAATGGTGACCTAATTTGTACCTCAAAAAGTAGTGACACTAATATTAACATTAGCGACCGTCCCTATTTTAAAAACGCGATCGCCAGTAAAGAGTTCAGTATTGGCCATTTCCAGCACGATCGCAGCCTCAAAGCGCAAAGTATTAACTTTGCTTACCCTATCTTAAATGAAAATAATGATATTGAAGGCGTTATTGTGACCGTAATCGCTTTAGACTGGTGGAGCTCGGCATTTAATACTTTAAATTTATCGACAGGAATCAGAGCTGTCATTACTGACTCTAACGGTAGTATTTTAGCTAACTACCCTTTTTCAGCCGATAGACTAGGCAACAAATTGGAAAAGTTCGATTTAGCGCATAACTTGCAAGCTGGTGTTATTTTTAAAGGAAAAGATGGTATCCGAAGAGTTTTCCATCAAACAACACTCTATCGTGATGGCAATAACAATAAGCTCTCTATTTATATTACTCAACCAATAGATGAAACACTTGAGCAAATAGATATTAACTTTGTAAAAATGGTTTTGGGATTTTTAATTACCATTTTGCTTTTAGCCGTATTGGCTAGACGATTAGTTAATAAAAGCATCTTAAACCCGATTAAAAGTTTAACGCAGGCCGTTAACCGCTTAGCAGCCGGTAATATGCCTCATGACGACGAGCAGCCCAATAGTCCTGAGCTAAATAGACTCTATCATCGTTTTAAATATATGGCCGAAACTCGCTTAACAGCTGAAGCATGCCTTAAACATAAACATGACGAGCTTAATAGCTTGCTTAATGCGCTACCCGATGCTTTTTTACGTGTAGATGCCAATGGCAATATACTTGATACCGGTGGACGTATTAAATCGTTAAATTATAGCCATTCAACACCGCCTAAAAAGTTATCGTGTTTATTCTCTAGTGCTAATTTAAAACAAGTAGAAGAGTACTTAACAACCCTGAGCGCTCCTGTCACTGTTGAGCTTGAACATAAACAAAACGAGCAGTTCTTTGAAGCTAAAATCAGCCCAATGAAAAAAGTGGATGAGTTTATAATTGTTATTAGTAACATCACGCAACGAAAGCAGAATCAAGAGTCTTTGCATTTAGCGTCATTAGTTTACAACAACAGTAGTGAAGGTATGGCAATCACAGATGAAAATGGCGTTATTTATGATGTGAACCCTGCATTTTGTGAAACAACTTTGTATTCTCGAAAAGAAGTACTCAATAAAACGGTGGGTATTTTATCATCGGGTAAACACGATAAAGAGTTTTATGATTACATGTGGCAGTCAATAAATAAAACTGGCCGCTGGCAAGGTGAAATAACCAATCGTCGTAAAAATGGCGAGCTGTATGTTGAATGGTTAACCATAGATACTATTTACGATAAAAATAAAGCCCCAACTAGCCGTATTGCTATTTTTACTGATCTAACCGAGAAAAAACAAGCTGACGAGCTAATTTGGCGACAAGCTCATTTTGATCATTTAACCGACTTACCTAATCGACTAGAACTAAAAGAGCGGTTAAATAAACGCTTTACGAGCGTAAACAACCACGACCAAAAACTGGTCATTATGCTGTTAGATATTGATCACTTTAAAGATATTAATGATACGTTAGGCCATCATTATGGCGATAGATTACTTAAATTAGTATCTGAGCGAATTGTGCAAACAGCCAAAGAGGCTGACTTTGTAGCACGTATTGGTGGCGATGAATTTGTTATTGTATTTAGTGACTTACGCGGTAGCGATAATATCAAACAAATAGCAAAATCACTGCTACTTAGCCTTGCTTCGACTATTTTTATTGAAGATGAAAAAGTGTATATCAGTGCCAGTATTGGTATTGCCTGCGCGCCAGATGATGGCCAAAACCCAGAGCAACTGCTTAAAGCTGCTGACCAAGCTATGTATAAGGCAAAAAATAGCGGCCGAAATGACTTTGAATTTTTCTCACATGATATGCGTGAAGATGCAAATGCAAGAATGCAGTTGCTTAAAGAGCTTCGCTCAGCCATAGAGCTAGAACAATTTGAGTTATATTATCAGCCTATTGTATCCCTTGATGATTTACACGTTCATAAAGCTGAGGGACTTATTCGTTGGCAACACCCAGAAAAAGGGCTGATCAGCCCTGCCGATTTTATTCCTCTTGCTGAAGAAACCAGACAAATAAATGCGCTCGGTCAATTTGTATTTACTGAAGCACTGCAAACACTTAATGATATTAAAAAACACATTCAAGATGAATTTCAAATTAGTATTAACGTATCGCCGGTGCAGCTCGCAACCACAGACAGTGGTATAGACGATTGGTATGGCATGCTTGAGACAGCAAATTTACCTGCATCGAGTATTGTGGCAGAAATTACTGAAGGCTTGATGGTTAATCCTGAAGAGCTGACCCAAAGCCGCCTAAAAGCCTTGGTTAAATCAGGGATGCAATTAGCACTCGATGATTTTGGTACTGGTTACTCATCGCTTGCTTACTTACAAGAAATGGATACCGACTACCTAAAAATCGATAAACGCTTTGTTGATAATATTCAAAAAAACAGCCAAGAGCTGGCCTTATGTGAAGCAATTATTATGATGGCTCATCAGCTTGGTTTAAAAGTAATTGCCGAAGGCATAGAAACAAAATTACAAATGGATTTATTACTTGAGGCTGGTTGTGATTACGGTCAAGGCTATTTGTTTTCAAAGCCGCTGCACAAAACCTCGTTTATGCAGCTGATAACAACGAACCAAGTAATTAAGCTCTGATAAAAGTAATAGAGTTATTTAATATCAAGGTGGTCTGCAACATATGCGCCTCGCTGCCCTCTTTTTTTATCTGGGCCTATCGTGCTGTCTTGCGCTGTTTGCTGCTCTAACGCAGCATTGATTGTGGCTCCCAAAATAATGATATAAGCGCTAATAAATAGCCACATAAGCATAATAACCACCCCACCTAAAGAGCCATATGTTTCGTTGTAACTGGCAAAGTGAGATACATAAAAGGAAAAGCCAAAAGATGCCACAATCCATAATACTGTGGCAGTGAATGAGCCTACGGTAACCCAGCGCCACTTAGCTACTTTTCTGTGAGGCGCGTAACGATATAAAATTAACAAAGCAAAGTTAAAGGTTAGTGCCAGTAATGGCCATGAGATAAGCATGATTAAAAAATCAATACTCTCTTTTATTCCTAACAGGTTAAGTGCTAACGGTAATATACCTATAATTACCAATGCTATAACCGCCACCACAATCGCGCCCACTGAAAATAATAAACGTACAAGTTGCGCCTTAAAAAATGAACGCTTTTCGTATTCGTGATAACTAATATTACACGCGGTGATCAAAGCTTGGCTGCCCTTAGAGCTACTCCAAATAGTGAGCAGTAAAGTGCCCAGTGCGCTAAGACTTAAACTGGTTTGAGACTTTTGCGCAAGGCTTGAAACCTGAGATAAAATAATCTCTTGGGTACTTTGCGGCAATAACGCCATAAATTGACTTAAATACGCACTAATATCGTTCGGTGAAGCAAAATAAGCATACACAGACACCAACGCCGCAATGGCAGGAAAAATAGCAAGAAGTGCATAAAAGGCCACGCCTGCTGCCACCAAGGATAAATTATCACGGCTCATTTGTTTTATAATTCGCTTTGCAATATCCCACCAGCCACGCAGAGGGATATGGTTAGGCTGCTTGGCTCTTTGGCCACGCTTAAAGTCACTCATAGCTAACTCCCTTTTCCCAATTAATTGCAAGATGTTTGCCAAACAAATACCCCTTGGTATTAAACTTGCTGCTATTGTTTTACACAGACCCTAATTAACTCAACCCAACACGGATGGCTCCTATGCTCAGCGCTTTAATTGCAACACTCGCTAATAACGCATCTATTCCCGCAATCGACACCGTTCAGCCAAACTCGGTTTCATGGGGCTTTTTAAAAGAGCAAAGCGTGCAATTACTACACTCATTCGTGCAATTACTGCCCACTTTGTTTTTAGGGATTATTATTTTGGTGATTAGTTATTTAATCGCCACCCCATTATCACGCTTGTTAATAAAGCCCGTTACTTACATGACCAACAGTAAATTAGTACACCTAGTTGCTAGGCGTGGCATTAGTACCTTAATTATTTTACTCGGGTTTTACCTATTTTTACGTTTGGCTGGCTTGACTGAATTCGCGGTCGCTATTATGAGTGGCACTGGGTTAATAGGGCTTATTTTAGGGTTTGCCTTTCGGGATATTGCTGAGAACTTTATTGCCAGTTTACTTTTGAGTGTACAACGTCCATTTAAAATTGATGATGTAATAGAAGTCGATGGTAGAATAGGCATTGTTAAAAAAGTAACTGCAAGAGCAACCACTTTAGTTGACTACGATGGCAATCATATTCAAATACCCAATGCGACTGTGTATAAAAATACCATTAAAAACTTAACCGCTAATCCAAAGATGCGCGATCATTTCACAATCGGTATTGGCTACGATAATGACATTCGCGGCGCACAAAGTCTTGCTATTAGCGTTATAAAAAATCAAAACTCTGTGCTTAGCGATCCACCTCCCCAAGTATTGGTTGATAACTTAGGCTCCGCCACTATCAATTTTACTGTTTACTTTTGGGTCAACGGCGAACAATACAGCATTGTTAAAGTAGCCTCACAGCTAATGCGAGAGTTAATTAACAGTTTTACGCAACATAATATAAGTATGCCTGACGATGCTAGAGAGCGTGTATTACTCAATAGCCAAGGTGAAGATATTTACCCCACAGCAAGCGAAGCTAAAACAGAGACAACAGAAAAAACTAAAGAGAAACCACATACTCAAAAACATAAAAACACAGAGCATGAACACAGTATTGATGATGTAAGCAGTGATACGGATGATATTCGCGAGCAAGCCGATGAATCGCGCGATCCGGAGCAGGGTAAAAATATTATATAGATAGGTTCGAGGTTCGAGGTTCGAGGTTCGAGGTTCAAGGTTCAAGGTTCAAGGTTCAAGGTTCAAGGTTCAAGGTTCAAGGTTCAAGGTTCAAGGTTCAAGGTTCAAGGTTCAAGGTTCAAGGTTCAAGGTTCAAGGTTCAAGGTTCAAGGTTCAAGAAATTTAAAAGCCTTGCGGTTAACATTACAAGGTTTTTTATGCCTGAAGGCGATAGTTAGTCTCGCGTCGAGTTTAGGTTTTAAGCCCGCAACCCGAAGCTCGCCGCCCGCAACCTGACAGCTTATTCCAAACACAAAAAAGCCCGCAGCGTTAACTGCGGGCTTTTTTATTGAATGAGTGAGTTAGCCTATAAGCTGACAAGCAAACTATCCCACCTAAATAAAAACAACAACTTAAATAATTTCTGAGCTGTGAGTGTCACACTCGGTGGCACACATTGCAACCTCATTCCGAGGTGAAGCTATTTTTACTTTTGATCGTTTGAACTGAATAGTCTAACTTTTGTATTGCAGCTTCTAGTTCTTTAATTTTTTTGTCTTTGGCATAATTTGAACCCCAGCCGCCAAGAATTATTAAAAAGATGAGAAAGAACAATTTTCTATATTTTGCTTTAAAGGCTGTTTCTAAATTTTTAACTTCACAAGAACAAGTCATTACTTTCTCCAATTACCTTAATTATTTCAGATATATAGCTTAAGGCTTAACTACGACAAAATGGGTCGCGTATTATATTTAATCGTAGAACCTTAAATTTGCCATAGAGATTTTAAAAGTATCGAGCGTCGTACCTTGCTAAATAATTCAGATTAGCTAAGGTAGTTGAGATGCTTATATAAGATCTTTATTCAGTCTTAATACCATAGTGCCCTAATGATTTTATAATTCGCCTTATAACCCTCGCTTTTAGCTGCTCTGGTGCCTTTACAATAATGTGATCTGACAAACCCATGAGCCAATTCTCCAACTCCAAAGTATGAGCTAATTTAATAGAAACACTGACCCAATCATTTTGAGTAGTCGATTTAGTTAAAGCATTTTCGTCACTAACCTTTTGGCTTTCATTAATGGCTGATTCTTGGAATAGATCTTTGACATAACCTTTGACTTCGAGTTTTACATCAATTACCTCAGCATTTACTAATACACCCACAGCACCTGTTTGAGCATATTTTAAAGTGTCAAAGTCGGTATCGAATGTTTCAGTTAATAACTTGGCGCTATTAACTCGATGAAAAAGAATATGCCTCGGTTCTTTATAATCATAAAAGTAGCAAATAAGAACCAATTTAGTGTCTCTTATCAACATACCTAATGGTGAAATAAGATGAACACAATCGGAACCACCGTAAGTTATCTCCAATTTTCTTTGCTCTAAAATCCCTTGAGTAATTAGCGATTTAATTCCAGCATCAATGTTTAATGGTTTAAAAGCTAAAACATGTGGCAAACTCGCAATTTTCGATGGCCATGAGTGTAATAACTCGGATCTCACCAATGTATCTTTTGATTTTTTAAAAATTGCATCAAGCTGAGAAAACACCTCTTTAGGAAAGTAATCTTCAAGGTGATGCTCAACTAGCTGAAGTGATAAAGCTTCCTCTGCAGAAATTGAAGGTAAGTAAATATCTGCACGCTTTCTTGAATAAGACCATTTGTACCCGTCAGGTGAGTCTGAGCTTACTAACCCAAATAAATCAGCCACTTCAACTAAATCTCGCTCTACAGTTCGTTTTGTCACTGCAAAGCCTCTATCTTCAAGGCCTGACTGTAAAATTTTGGCAGTTGTCCATCTAGGAGTAATGGGGATGAGTTGCATCATATTAATAATGCGAGGGAGAGTCTTTCCTTTAGCCGTTGGCATCAACTTTGGGGCCTATCATAACTTAAACTTACCGACACATTATCATAAATCAAACAATAACAGCAGGTTAGCCTTCAGGTTGAAATAGTGTAATTGCAATATTTTATATATGAAAGCACTTTTATAGTAGAGTGCTTTGGGTTAATCTGCGTGTAATTACGATGATAAGGAAGTTGTTTAAAAGCCTAGCAGTCATGTTTTTAAGCCCTCAAGCTTCTCTAGCATCACATAAACATTTAGCAAGGAAACTTAATGAAATACGACCTTGAACAAGATTTGTTAAAAAATAAAGCAATTAAAACTGACCATGGCTTTCAGGTTTACATCAATGACAATCAAATCGACTTTCTCTTAAAAGAGTTAGCTGAAAATGAACACCCCAAAGACATTAAAGAGCTGCGAGCGCAATATAAAGATGAATCAATCGCTTACTTGAATTTAGACCGTCGAGACTTTGATAGTAAGTTAGGTGCGTATGCACCTTTAGATGACGACACGCTTGTATCTGAGCCTCAAAATTTTGAACAGTTACTAGAAATTACTAATATGCTCATTAATGGAGGTTCCGTAGAGTTATTTGTTTTCACTCTCAGAAAGCCAGACTCAAATAATGCATGGGTGGGCTTCTTAAACTTGCTGCGTTGAGTAACTAAATGATCGATATTTAATAAAAACAACGATATTGCGACTTATTCTGTCGCAACTATTTTATATTATGAGCATGTGTTGCTTCCGTGGAGGGGCAGAAGAAAAAGTGTGAGAAACTTTTTCGTCATGGCCTACTTAATGTAGGCCTTTTTTAGAAAAACCATTAAAGTATAAAAAAGGAGCGCAAAGAAATCACGTGACCAATTATAACTTTATAAAGCTCAGCAAAAGGATTCCTCTAAAGGATTTAAAGCTAGTAAAACGACCCGATGGTGGCTTTCGAAAACACCCTTCAAACTTTTTTAAGCGAAATTGCTTAGATAAATTTGAATCTAAGGGCATTCAATATCTCGCTGATAAGTCAAACATAGAAATTGAGACCCTTAAGCAATTTATGGCAGGAAACTTATCTCTTGACTCTACACTTGCCAAAAAACTAGAAAAAGCCACAAAAGTTGGCGCTGCAACTTGGTTAGAACTACAACGTCAATATGATGGGTACATAAAAACATGCTAATTTAGGGTGTTATGCAAGGATAACCTGTTTCTAAAATTTAGAGGCTACGTTCACAGTGCCATTTTAGTACAACCTAAGAAGTTGTACTTTGCAGTTTTAACTTTGGCTTTTTAACTATAACTTTTATAAATATTACTCTAAGGTTGCAATATGAGCTCAAACCAGCTTTTAATTAAATCACTAGCTCTGGCTTCAAAATATCATGTGCAGCAAAAGCGAAAATCAGACGGCTCACCCTATATTAATCATTTGATAGAAGTTGCAGCCCTGCTTACTGATAAAGCAGGAGTTGATGACGACGACGAACTATGCGCCGCAATACTTCATGATATTTTAGAGGACACAGGCGTTACTACAGCAGAAATTTATAAAACCTGTGGTCAACGTGTTCTAGAATTAGTAGAGGCACTTTCAGACAACAAATCACTATGTTTGAAGGAACGAAGAGAAGAAACGCTCAGATTACTTCCCACTAAGTCAAACTCGGTAAAACGTATCAAATTAGCAGACTTATGCTCTAATGCTGCTGCAATACCATCTGGTTGGACAGTTGAACGGCAAATCGAGTACTTCCTCTGGTTAGATCAGGTGGCTGAAATCTGCAAGGTATCTAGCCCCTTGTTATATAAAGAATACTTGAGAAGAAAAGCTGACTATATCGCTAAATAGTGCTCTCTATTTAACTATAATTTTTTCAAAAACTAAAAAGCCTGCAGTGTTAACTACGGGCTTTTTTATTGAATGAGTGAGTATACTGGCAAGCAAAACATTCCACCTAGAAAACAACAACTAAGTAATTTCAAGGTTTTGAGCGTCACACTCGGTGGCACACATTGCAACCGAACATGGCTAAAGGAATCTCGCAGATTAAAAAATCTGCCACAATCAACAATCTTTAATAGTAGGAAAGCTAACCTAAAGCTAAAGATTAAGGTAACCTAAAGACCTTGGAGTCAATGATTGCTTTCACAAACAAAAAGCACCTAAAAGAGAAACAATTAAATGCCTATACCTTGGAACGTGATTAGGGAGAATGCAAACGCATTTTCCCTGAACTGGAAATCAGCTACAAATGAAAGAGCTGAATCACAGACATTTTGGAATGAATTTTTTGGAGTATTCGGGATTACACGCCGAAGAATAGCTTCCTTCGAAGAGCCAGTGAAAAAATTAAATGGTAAATATGGTTTTATCGATTTATTTTGGAAAGGCGAATTGCTTGTCGAACATAAATCTAAAGGAAAAGATTTAAACAAAGCCTATTCCCAGGCTTTAGATTATTTCAGCAACCTAAAAGAATACGAACTTCCAAAGTATATTCTAGTGTCTGATTTTAATAAGTTTAAACTTTATGACCTAGATGATGATCAAGCTTATGAATTTGAATTAGCTGAACTATACGAAAATGTTCACTTACTTGGATTTATTGCTGGGTATGAGAAAAAGAAACAAAGAGACACAATTCCGGTAAATATTGAAGCAGCTGATAGAATGGTAAAGCTTTATGAGGCTCTTGTGGAGGAAGGCTTCACTGGCCACGAGCTTGAGATATTTCTTATGCGATTACTATTTTGTTTATTTGCAGATGACACAGGCCTCTTTGAGAAAAAAATATTTGCCGATTTTATTGCTGAGCAAACTGAAGAAAACGGTCGTGATCTAGGTGAAAAGCTAGCTTCTATTTTCCAAACTTTGTCTAAACCTGTTTTAAACAGACAAAAAAGTATTAGCGATTTGCTTAATGAATTTCCTTACATAAATGGTACATTATTCAAAGAAAAACTAGATACTATTCATTTCACTAAATCAATGAGAGAGCTTTTATTAGAGTGTTCATATTTTAATTGGAGTAGCATCTCACCTGCTATCTTTGGTTCTATGTTTCAATTGACTATGGATCCCGTAAAGAGAAATAATCTAGGAGCACACTACACCTCTGAAGAGAATATCCTAAAGTTAATCAGGCCACTCTTTTTAAATAGTTTATGGAGGGAGCTAGATACTATAACCTTAGAAAAAAGTGGTAAAGCCAACTCATTGAGGTTATTTCAATTAAAGTTATCTCAATTAACCTTTTTAGATCCAGCCTGCGGATGTGGCAATTTTTTAATTGTTACCTACAGAGAACTGAGACTACTTGAATTAAAATTGTTATCCGAATGGAAAAAGATAAAGGGGCATGACAACGAACTAAAATCTATAATTAGCATAAACCAATTTTATGGTATTGAAAAAGAAGAGTTTCCAGCAAGGATAGCAGAAACGGCATTATGGCTAACAGAACATCAAATGAACAATGAGTTATCAAAACAGTGTAATATACACCGCCATACTCTTCCTCTGCCAGAATCCAAAACAATAAAAATAGAGAATGCATTTAACATCGATTGGGAGTTGTTAGTAAAGAAAGCTAAATTAAACTATATAATCGGAAATCCGCAATTCAAAGGTGCTAATAATCAAAGTAAAGAGCAAAAGAATGAAATTAAAAGCTTATTTTCTAATAAAGTAGGCTCTGGAGAATTAGATTATGTTTCTGCTTGGTTTCTGAAAGCATCTGAATATATTAAAGGTACAAATATTGAAGTAGCATTCGTTGCTACAAACTCAGTTACAATGGGGGTTCAAGTAAGTCCGTTATGGGACTGCTTAATAAGTAAATACAATATAAAAATCAACTTTGCGCATCGAACATTCAAATGGAGTAGTGAAGCAAAGAATAAGGCAGCTGTACATGTCGTAATAATAGGCTTTGCTAATTTTGAGAGGAAGCAAAAAGAATTATTTTATTATAAAGATCCATCAGGTAAACCAGAAAGGAAGTTAGTTAGCAAAATTAACCCCTACCTAATGGAAGGAGAAACTATTTTAGTTTCGAAAAGATCAACTCCAATTAGCAAAGTACCCAAAATGAGGAAAGGAAATCAACCTACCGATAACGGACACCTTTTATTAAATGATGAAGAAAAAGAGCTTATACTTCTTAATTCACCTCCATCTATAGCTAAATACATAAAGCGAGTAATGGGTACTAATGAGCTATTGCACAACCAGAACCTTTGGTGCTTATGGCTTGTTGATGCATCTCCGGCTGAATTGAAGTCTTTTAAAGCAATAAGTCAAAGGTTAATAAAAGTTAAAGAGTACCGGTTGCGTAGTACAGATCAAGCAACAGTAAAAAAAGCAGCCACTCCTTACTTATTCAGAGAGCAAAACAATCCTGATGCATATTTAGCGATACCAACAACCACAAGTGAAAAAAGAAATTTCATAACAGTTGAGTTTCTTGACTGCAATACGATACCTACTAATAACCTTTTTATAATCCCAGATGCTGAATTATGGCACTTTGGAATATTAAGCTCTTATATGAACAGAGTTTGGACTGAAAACATTTGTGGAAGAACAGATAACAGAAACCGTTATTCAAAGAACATTGGGTATAATGCTTTCCCTTGGCCACAGATACATGATACTGATAAAGCGGATGTAGAAGAGGCTTCTAAGAATATACTTGCTGTAAGAGAACTATTAACAGATTCAACTCTTGCAGAAATGTACGATCCTATTTGTATGCCTGAACAGTTAGTTGATGCCCACTCAAGGTTAGATAAAGCTGTTGAAAAATGCTATCAAGCTAAACCTTTCGATTCTGATACAGAAAGATTAGAACATTTATTAACCCTTTATAATCAATACAAAAATAATACTAAATAACATTATTTTAATCGGCTGTTTTATAGTTTTTTATACATAGCGCTATATATTCAGCCATTTTAACTGGAACTGCATTTCCAATAACTTGCTCCAATTGTGACTTACTACCTTCTAACTTAAAGTTTTCAGGAAAAGTTTGCAGATAACTTCGCTCCTTAGTTGTCAAAGCTCTAACTCCCTCAGATATATCCGCTTTGTCGGCAGGGTGCCGTTTATACGTTAATGGGACTGGCCTATTTGTACCTCTAATTGTAGAGCTAGGTTCGTGTATACTAAATACAGCCCTTCTAGCATAGCTTCGGGGGTGCATGTAGTAATACTCTAAATCTAGCTTTCCTTTGAGGTAATCGTAAACCGTAGTTTGTTTTTCATTTAAGTTTTCCACTAGATCACTAGATAAAAAGTTATCTTCTGAAGAAATATGACCTATCAAAAAGTATCTTTTTCTAGCTTGAGGCACACCAACGTAGCTAGCATCTAAAATATACGATGTTAATCCATACCCTGCCGAGGTAAATATATCTTTAACTTTAGGTAATACTGCACTTTTCTCTATGTTATATACATTCTCCATCACAAACCATTCGGGCATGATTGAAGTAACTATATTTGCAAAGTTTATTGTAAGGTTAGCCCTCTTTGAATCTGTATTATTATGACCTGCAATGGAAAAATCTTGGCAAGGTGGCCCCCCGATTACCACATCTGGTGAATACTTAGAAAAATGACTTAATACATTTTCAGCAGAAAGGTCAACATTGAAAATTGGATGAGAAAAGTTTTTAGAATAAACTTCAATTGCTGGTTTCCAGTTATCAAAAGCAGCCTCTACCTTAAAACCTGCGTTCTCAAAACCTAGCGACATACCGCCACACCCAGCAAATAAATCGATTACTTTCATCTACTCTCCGGAGCGTTTAACGTCTGATTATAAATTTTTATAGCTTTCCCAATCAAAGCTGCCATATTAACTGGAACAGCATTACCTATCATTTGGTTTAAATCCGATTTAGTCCCATCAAAACAAAAGGTTTTTGGAAATGTTTGAATATAACTTCTCTCAAGAATTGTCAAAGTTCTCACCTTAGGCCCAACCTCGACTAAATCCCCAGGATGTCTTTTATATCCTTTAGGAATTGGCCGCTCTACACCTCTAATGGTAACTGAGGGTTCATAAATACTAAAAATAGCTCTTCTAGTGTAGCTTCTAGGTATACGAAAGTAATATTCGACACCTAGTGAATCACCTAAGTAATCGTAAATGGACATTTTTTCTTTGCTAAGCAATTTTGGAATTATAGAATCTAAAAAACCATCATTTCCAGATAAATGCCCCACTAGAAAAAATCTTTTTCTTGCTTGTGGTACACCACAATAACTAGCGTCTAATTTATGACTTGATAGCCCATAGCCAGCCATTTTAAATTTAGTTACAATTTCTTTAAAGACATTGGTATTTGTGACACGACAAACATTTTCCATCACAAAGAACTTAGGCCTTGATTTGAGGATAATTTCAGCAAAAGACATAGTCAAGCTTGCCCTACCTAGAGTCTCATCTCTTAAGCCAGCCCCAGAAAAGTCTTGGCATGGTGGTCCACCAATTATTATGTCCGGCCTATGCTTTGATATAGAGTCATGAACAATAGAGCTAGCCAAATCAGCTTTTTCTATTTTGTGACTGAAATTTTTTTCGTAAACTTTAATTGCAGGTTCCCAGTTATCGTATGCAGCAATAATATTATAGCCCTCATTCTGAAAACCTAATGATAGCCCCCCACAACCTGAGAATAAATCAATCGTATTTAACATTTAGCTTATGACCTTCAGTGCTTTAAAAACCGAAACTTAAATTACATTTCAGCTACTTAACTAATAAAAAACAAAATATATAAAGTAGTAGATTTTATTTTATAAGTTAAAAATACACCCTATTTTTAATAGCGTGAAATCTACTGTGTTTAGATACAGTTGTCAATTTTGAGGGCTTGATAATCAAAGGCAATGTCGAAAAAAGTTTATCCTTAAACATTTTTCTTACCTATTACATAAACAAGAAGAAATAAGTTTAGGAATGGCTACTATGAAAACCAATAGTTCGTACAAAACCTTTATTAAGGTGCTCAAATTCAATTAGTGACAAAGCCATTTTGATATCTAACTTATTTGATTTAAAACGAAGTCTTCTCGCTAATACAGCAAAATCACCTGCAGTTAAGTTTGTCATATCACTTAACTGACTTTTACTACCTTTATCGAGTTTAGTTCCTACTATTTCTTCGAATAAGGTAATAGCCTGCTCATGCCTCAAGGCCTGTAATTCGACCTTAAAGTCTAAACGTCTCAATAATGCCTTATCTAGTGCCTCAAAATGATTAGTTGCTATAAATAACGGGTTTTGAAAACGCTCAATCTGCATTAGTAGCTCATTTACTTGGCTCACTTCCCATGACTTAGTAGCACCCTCACGTGACGTTAAAAGACTATCAGCTTCATCTATCAATAATGCCTTGCCTTCATTACTAGCCTTTTCGAAAAGCCTAGCAATATTTCCTTCACTCTCACCGACATACTTACCTAACACATCCGATGCCTTGACTGTTACTAAGCCCAAACCGTTCTTCTTACAGACATAGTCAACAAAAGCTGACTTACCAGTGCCTGGCGGCCCAAATAGTAAAATACGAGCTTCGGGGTATTTTTCAATCGTTTTGGTAATATCAGTTAATGAGTGAAGATCGCCTTTCAAATTACAGTAGGCTGGATCAAACTCTAATTCGGGCTTATAAACTAGGGCTTCTAAAGGCTCATTAGTTAACTTCAAAACTTCTGTTAGGTAAGTATTGGTGTACTCTTCAGCCACTGCACCTTTAACATTACAAATTTTGCACAGCGTTGCCGCATTCTCTAATAATGCAGGGGTAGCTGCTTCTGAATGAGCTAGCTTTTCCTTAAATCCCTTGGATAACCTCAATCCTTTAAAGCAATTTGATACCATATCAAACTTCCCATCAGTCGGTAGGTTAGGCAATTCAACAACAAGACTAAATCGCCTTAAGCAACTAATGGGTATATTCTCAGGGTGATTAGTTATCCATATAGTGGGAACAGCATTAACCTCAAGAAGTTGATGTAACCTATCTTTTGAGATTCGTGTACTTAAACTAAATGATGCAAAAATATCTTCACATTCATCAATAAGTAGCCAAGCATCACTTTGAGATTCAAATAAGCGATAAGCCATCTTCAAATACTGTAGTCTAAGCTGAGTACTGCTTCGGCGAGAGTCTAGCTCATCGTCAGGGCTACTCAAATCTCCACCCTTTGCTTTTACTTCGTATAAATTAGCATTTATTTGATTCACTAACAGTTTTGCATATTGAGTTTTACCTACTCCAGCAGCCCCATGTAATAGAATATTTACCCCACTCTTAGGCATCTCATCAATACCGCGACTGAAAGCAAAAGGCACATCAGAATCTAAATGTTCGAAGTCTGATAGCCTCAAATCAGGCTTGCTTGATAGGATCACGACATTTGAAATCAAGTCAGAGAAATCACGGGCGTGCTTGCCAGCTAATGCTTTTGCAAAGCCACTATGTATTTGGAGCATATCTTCACTACCGTATATTGAACTGCTCCATAATCCGCTCTCAGCCAGATTTTCAAAAGTGCTCTTCAATGTAAGATAGTCAACATTTAAAGCCTCAGAGAGCAACTGATGTAGTACGTTGTCGCTTAGGCCTTGGTGTGTTTCCAGTAATTCATTGAATGCAGGGTTAAGGCTGTTTACTACTATTAAGGCTAGAAGATTTACAGACTCTTTAGGTAACTGAAATGTCTTCCTTAGTATATGACAATTCCTCTCTAGTAATGTCATAGCCCTTACCTTAGAGTTTACATTTTTAAAGTGTGTGTATACTGCTTCTGTATATTCCTGTGGGTTACTTTGAGGATAGCTAAATGCCTTACCAGTGATGCAACGAACCGTAATAGGCTTCAAACCTATCAACACGCCTTTATCAAATAGTGAGCTATTCAAAAGCATAAATGAAAAGTTCGAACCTAACTCATATAACTCTCGCTCTAAACTCATAATGATGAAGCTCCATAGCTTAAAGCCAATGCAGCTTGCCTCTGAGTTTCAATGCCTCTTTTGTCATATAATTGTGTAGTAGTTACATTTGCATGACCTGCCATTTTACTGACAGTAAGGAGATCTACGTTTAAGTTTAATAACCGTGTTATGAAAGTCCGACGTAAATCATGGGGAGTAAAAACTTGGCCTAGAATCGTTTTCGTTTTTTTAGTCACTATGAGGTATAAGGCATCTGAGGTAAGAGGTTGAATACCTTTGCCTTGCTTAGTAAATAAAGGCCCTTTTCTGTTGCCTCGTAAGCTAAGCCATTTATCTAAAACTGACTCAGCCCAATCAGGCAAAAATTGCTGCCGGCTCTTTGACCCCTTACCCTTCTCGATTAGTATGCTGTGGGATTCGGGACAATAATTGTTTAGGTGTAGGCTGCACAACTCTGAACGGCGCAAGCCTGTGGCTAGCATAATGGATATAACAGCATGATTCCTTACCCCGACCTTTGAGACAATCTTTGAAAGGCTACTTAATAATAGGTTAGCCTGAGCGTGAGTAAGAGCTTTACCCTTTTCAATCACTTTGCCTTTAATGCTAGGCACAAGTTTGATACGCATCATGGCTTTATGATCAATCACATCTAATTTAAATGCTGTATCTGCAACACCTTTTATTATTTGTAATGCATGATTTATTGTTCTAGCAGACTTACCTTGTTCACCAAAATGCAACTTTAAGCTTTCTAGCTGCGCATAAGTCAGTAAGTGAAAAGGCAATGAGTCAATTGGCTCATTCCACTTAAATACTTTCTTAACTTCATTCAATTGAGATATTGCTGATCTTCGACCTGAAACAGCCAATCTATTAAGATACACTCTTACTGGGTTAGTATTTTTCATATATAGCTCCAATTCATGAGCTGTATAGTTAGCACCAACTAACTTTTAAAGTTAACCTTACTTTTTGCACCTGCACTGATTTAAGCTTTTATAATATTAGACTATGGATTTAACTGTCTGGTTTGTGCAACTAATAGTGAGTATATTTACAGCGTAGTGCTCAAACTAAATCGACTTTGTGATTTGGAGCATACTTGCTTCATCAATTAGTTAAAATCGAAAAGGTCATGTTAATCTCTATTAACATGACCTTTTCGATTTTTAGATTAAAAGTAATCAAATTGTGCTATATGAAATGTAAAAGTGCAGTAACCCATATCAGGCAGATAGCTTTGAGCAAATAAGCGTTCAGTTAAATTCCTAACTTGGACTTCAACATTAAGAAAACTAAAAGCTGTCTAATGAAGACAGGAAGTTTAAAAAACGCATCAATCAGTTGCTGCGCTTGCTGTTGCCTACAAATTTCACTTGTTATGATACAGTCTAATACGCTTTCAAATAGACAATTAAATAAACAGCAAGTCATCTTTTAATATTTTATGTTAAAGCCAGTAGTCAATTGAAAAAAATAGAAAACTGGCTAGAGTTAAAGGTACTCCATGCGAATATATATTCGCATGGAGTACCACGTTGGTTTATAAGTTTAGTTGTCATCTTATATATTTTAAAAGGAAAATTGAATGTCTTGGACAGAACAAAAACGTTGCATAAGATGTGATGGCGCGGGTGAACACGAAACTAGTGAAGCATATGGGGTTAAGTGCTCTAAATGTAACGGCTCTGGAGCTGTAATTGTAACTTATGAACCTACAAATGAAGAATGCTCCAATTGTAAAGGTACAGGTAAAGTTAAGCAGCTAAAGGATGGGCTCTTATATAAGAAACCACCGTTGTTTGCACGTACAGAAAAAGCAGTAAGGGAATATAATGAGTACTATGAAAAAAACTCATTTATTGCGGATTGTGAGTATTGTAAAAGAACAGGAAAAGAACATGTGCCAACTACTGAAAAACCTAAAAGTGAAGGCTGTTTCCTTACAACAGCTTGTGTTAAACACTTAGGTTTAGGTGATGATTGTCTTGAGCTAAGTACCCTTAGGGATTACAGAGATAACTTTATTCTTTCATTGTCAAATGGGAAAGAGTTATTAGAGGAGTATTATCAATACTCCCCAGTTATAGTGTCAAAAATAAATGAATCAAATGACACAGAAAAAACATACCAATATATATATATTGAAATTAAAGTTGCGGTGAAACTAATACAAACAAGCAATTATCATCAAGCTCTTTTAACTTACAAGGCTATGTACAAACATCTTTGCCTATTATTTTTAACCAAACGCTTATAATCTATTAACAGAGATTACGGCCGCCCACTTAAAGCACAAGTGCAACAGTCAGATTTGATTGAGTCCTACTGATAGAATCTGACTGTTCAAATTCATACTAACTCAGTAAAAGTTACCTTGTTGGATTAATCAAAATATCTCGATATCGATTTAAGATTTTAGCTTGGTTCTTTATAAGCCAACTATTTTTAATTGAGTACCTTGCTTTACGCTTTTTTGTAGCGCCTTTTAACTCAGATGAGGTTTTAATAAGCTCACGCCTCGCAAGTAGCCAACCCTCTTTAATCGAACTGAGCCCTTGGTTACATATTAGAATATTAACTGTGTCTTTGGTTAAACGCTTATAAACCCAAGGAGCTATAAACCAATAATTTTGCAGTTTGGGTTCAAGCGAAGCCAAACCATTTAGCTTTAATGATTTCCCACTTTTATGCACTAAATAACGGTATTCTATTCTAGTCGTAGGCTTTGTATGGCCTACTACTTTTTTCCCACTTTCTAAACCTTTGTCATAAACAACACAATGGCTTGATCTAATTGAGCCGCAGTAATAGCTTTCAGTTACAATGAAACTATTTACACGATACCTAACTGGGCATTTATCTCTATTGGGGTAGCTATTACAAGTCCTAATAGATTTGTACTTTGGGAGCAACGCTATGATAGGTTTATAGATCCCAACTAGATTACAACCAATATCAACTCTACTTACTTTAGCTGACATCATCAATTGCTTGTATCGTGTTTTACCCAATACAGTTTGGATATGATAAAAGATTGTATTTAACTCATCATCACTAAATTTTGATGGCGTGAAATCTACCCTCAATCCATATTGTTTACCTGTTCGCATCCCTAAAAAAACGCTAACGCTATTTTTAAGATTTGTCACTAACGACAAGTCACATTTTTTGTATACAAGTAAGTTTCCAAGTTTTTTAATGGGGCTGTTATCATCAACTGGATAGAGCTTAATCCTAAGTATCTCCTGCCTCTTCGCAGTTTTAATTTTACATATCTGATTGGATAATTGTTTATAATCAGCATTAGAAACTTTGAAATTGAAGCTTAGCTTATCGCAATCAAGTTCTAAGTATTTTTCAGGAAATTTAGTCATAGCAAAAAGCAATTTATCTTGCGCCATTGCAAAAACTTTTTGCATAAGGATATCACTTACTATGGCATTATCTTTATAATGATTACCCTTTAAAAACAGATCTATACCCTGTATGTTTTTCTGATAATAATGACTTTTCTCATTTGCTAATGATGTGTTTTTAATACTCATAAACCACTCTATATAATGTATTGTTAGCTATGTATTGATTAATGATGCTCTGCTGTATTACATGAGAACTACTTTCAATAAGCGTATTTTGTATATCTATATTAGGGTTTACACTTTCTGAATAAGGACTAAGACACCACTTCACTTTGAGCAGTAGAAAAGTCCTAGTCAACTGAATTTGTTGATATAATTTAAATTAAAACCATTAAATCCATACCATTAAATCTATACCATTAAATCCACACCATTAAATCCACACCATTAAATCCATACCATTAAATCCATACCATTAAATCCATACCATTAAATCCATACCATTAAATCCATACCATTAAATCTACACCATTAAATCCACACCATTAAATCCACACCATTAAATCCAGACTTTGTAATCTCAGTAGCCTATAATCTTAATAAGGAAATACAAATTTGTACGTGCCTTATAGAATGTGATGAGTACTTAAATGATCGTAGCACTCCCCCCCATATAAAATATTAATCTCGAGAGAAACGAATAATGACCAACAAATTACATGACAGAAAAGTACTAGACAAAGAGGTTATTTTTCATACTAGCCAACTTTTAAAGCAGCTGAAAAAAAGTCCAAACTGTGAAGACATTACAAAAAAGCTCGAAAAGATAATTGTTAAAGCGCCATTCTTAACTGACAGCTCGGATTTAAAATATAAATCTAAAAACGCTGCTCTAAAAGAGGATATTAATAAAAAGTATGGGCTATCTGAAGCAGATCTCAAAAAGCACATCAAAAAAGTAAGGCTATTTATTAAAAAGGATCTTGAACCAAGATCTTATAAAAGATGGAAAGAGTATTGCCGGAGCTATAAAAGAAGAGCGAACACTAAAGTAAAGAAAATTGAAATCGAAATATCACTGCTTGAAAGCTTAGTAGATTATATGCGCCAAAATCATAGTCATTTTTTAGAAGAGAAGGGATACAAGGCAGAAAATATAGGTAAAAGTGAACTTAACGAATTAATTCAAAAATTACTAAGTGGCGCTAGTAAAGACTTAGAGGAATTTTAGCCTGTAACGGATTCTGTGTAACAGAATTTCCAACAAGACTATAATACAGTCCCTACTAAATATAAAGTTACTAGATGACGAATTCCTCGACTACACGTCCAAGCTTAATGATAGATGCAACTTGATGGCTGTAGTTATCTGTAATACCACCATTAGAAAGCTCATGGCCAACTATCTGCTGTAGTATATATAGGTCTATGCTTTCATTTCTGATTTTTGTAATGAATGAATGTCGGAAGCTATGAAAAGAGCGGATATGATTTAATTCTGTCTTTGAATCAATATCTAATTGTGACATTAATCTCCCAAACCAAGATGTGATAGTGTTTCTATTATCGATACCATTAAGTATGCGCCCTTCAGTGCTGCTGATGACATCTAAAAAGCCATATTCAATAAGTTTAGAGTGGACAGGTATTCTTCTGCGGGCATTGTCAGTTTTCAGCTTCTGTGACTCATGCTCATCAGTAATCAATATATAATGTAAACCACTATCTTGGTCTTTTTTAATGTCTTCTGCTCGTAGCTGAAAAAGCTCTCCTCTTCTCGCCCCAGTATAGATTGCTAGTAATAAGCTCCATTTTTTCCAGCTTGTCGTCTCTTTTAAAGCAAATTCTCGAAATAAACTTAACTCAGTATCAGTAAAAGGCCCACGCTTATTTTGAGTAAAGTCTCTTTTTATGGTGCAAGGGGACTGTTTGATATAACTAATTGTATCCCTTTTAGCGTACGCAAAAACACTTTGTAACCACTTGTAATAGCCCTGCACTGACTTTGGTGCAATACGCTTATCTTCAGGTACATCTGCTGCTACACGCTCTGACATAGTCATTTTGTTAAACGGAGCTACATTCATTTTTGGCAAATCAAAACACTGATCAATAAAAATACCGATATCCTTAGGTTCATATGAAGCAATGTCGGCATCTTCAGTTAATAATTGCCAAACAGTATGGCACCGCTCATAGTCCTTTTGCATTTTCTCACTAAGGTTTTCTTTTTCAATTTTAAAGTTTAAAAATTCTTGGTAAACACTGCTAAATGGTTTGATTTCTTTATTCTGTGTTAATTCAGACTCAGGAAGGATTACAGGGTTGCTTATAAGATTATTTTTTATCAACGCCTCAATCTCTCTGACCTTAATAGTATCTTTGCTGAAGACAGCATCAGCTAACTCTTTAAGCAATAGTTCTGAGCTGATGAGCTTATCATTGAATATTTTATAATTAATAGCGCTTAGTGGGATTTCAAACCCATATTTATCAGCTAAATGGTTTATCTTAAAAATATTATTATTCCGCTCAATAGCAGCCCCTCCATAGTAGGTTTCATCGTCATTATTGTGGTTAAAACTACCTTTATTTAGAGAGTCTACTTCTAATTCACCGCCATTGAATAAATGCATCATATGAGCCATGTGGCGTACTTCAACATCTATATTTTTATCAGTGTGGACTTCTTTTAAGCTTCGCTTGTTCATTAGCAGAAGTAATTTAGATACATAGGAAACCAAGATGAGCAATTCAGGGTCAGACTCAATAGGTTCGTTTTGAATCATATCGCTTAAATTTTCATACTTCTGACACAAATCAAAGAAAATTTGCCTAGTTTCTGCGCCAATTGTACTGATACTTGGATCACTTAAGGTGTCTGAAGTAAGGTGGACGCGACTTAAAGCGTTAGTAATATTGAGGTTATCTTTAAAAAGAACCTCTTCAGAAGCTAAAATTTGATCTATATGATGTTGCTCTAGTCGTCTCTTCATATCCAGCTTAATCGCATTAATTACTTGTTCTTTTTGTAGTTTATCAGACATTTTGTGGTATAGGGGTAAAGAGATTAAGTTGTTGACGGTAGGAGTTAAATATTTAATAAGAACAAGGGCGTGGTTTAAATCCTGAGTATTTAAAGAGATTCGAATATCTTTTTTTAAGAAGGATTTTGGAAGTTTATATCGAAAGTAAAATGTACCTTTGCGGATATATAAATATTCGGCACCTGCAACTGATTTCATAATGGCCTCTTGATGAGGTCGTTGCTTTGCGGTGGCACAACTCGGTGGCACACTAGGTGTCACAATTGCTTTTGCTTATAATAAACTTCCAAAAACCGCCTGAAAAATCAGGCGGTTATGGAAATTTATGAGTCACCCTATAAGCCGGGTTCTGTCCTTTCCGAAGAAAGTGATAATCATTCGTCTAGGCCATAAATCGCTCTATGGCTCAAGCAACCTACCCGGTTCCAACGTGGGCCACGCCATAAGGAACCCTATTTGGTCTTGCTCCGAGTGGAGTTTACCTTGCAACCGACTATTACTAGCGGCCCGGTGCGCTCTTACCGCACCCTTTCACCCTTACCAATCCGAAGATTGGCGGTCTTCTCTCTGCTGCACTTGTCGTGGGCTCACGCCCCCCAGCCGTTAACTGGCACTCTGCCCTGTGGAGCCCGGACTTTCCTCCCCCTGATCATTTTCGTCACAGGCAGCGATTATCTTGGCTAACTCGGCGCGCAGTATACATGAGAGCACAACACTACGCAGTAAACATTTACTGTTTTTCTTCAATAATTGTTTTATACAACGCGTTTTTCTTCATGCCGAAGTAATCGGCTACTACACCACACGCTTTTTTCATTGGCATTTCGTTTTCAAGTAACGCTAACATTTTACGGGCTTCTGGCGGAATATCGTCAACTACCTTAGCTTTACCCGGCAGCATGAGTACTATTTCACCGCGTTGCTTGGTAGGATCGTCAGTTAAAAACTGCTTTAACTCACTCACTGTGCCATTAAAAAAGGTTTCAAAGGTTTTAGTTAGCTCTTTGGCAAATACCACCTGCTGCTCACTACCTAGCGCTGCTTCTAAATCGTCAAGGCTTGCCATAATACGGTGGGTACTTTCATACATAATACTGGTAATACTTGAGTTAACCGCATCTATAAAAAAGTCTTGGCGCGCTTTACTTTTAGCAGGTGTAAAACCAATAAATTGAAAACGGTCAGTAGGTAACCCAGAACAACATACCGCCGTAATAGCAGCACATGCACCAGGCACGGGTGTTACACTTGCGCCTTGCTCACGACATAAATTAACCACCGCATAACCAGGATCACTGATCAGGGGTGTGCCTGCATCAGAAACTAATGCAATATTTAACCCTTGATTAAGTTGGTCGATAATTTGCTGCGCTTTTTGCTTTTCATTATGGTCATGTAACGCAAAGGTTTTAGCCTTAATACCAAAGTGGCTAAGTAGCTTACCAGTATGGCGAGTGTCTTCAGCCGCGATTAAGTCAACCTGCGATAATGTCGCGATTGCACGCTGACTTAAGTCGTCATAATTGCCGATTGGGGTGGCAACAACGTAAAGAGTGCCAATTTTCTGTGAATTCTCCTCATTTAACATTGAGGTCTCCTGCGTCAGTCAGTAATATAAGCAAATCGCGTTAACGTATGGGAAATCATTGTGCGACTTAAACTAGTTAGTCTATTAATTATATTGTCAGGGTTATCGGCGTGTAGCACAACCGAAAAACCAACTAAAACCAGCGATAACTTAAGTAACAGTGCCAATACGCTGAAAAATGAAGCACTGAATGCGCAATCTATTTACCAATTAGCGCAAAACCGCTTTGGCGCTGATAAAATCCAGCTACTTTATAGTGCCCGTGATAGCGCAATTACAGAAGAAAACTGGCCACTACTCGAAAAAATATGCACTGAACTTGCACTTACCGCCAGTGTTGATCAAATTCAAAACCGTTTATACATTGCTTTTGCACAAAAAGAGCAAAATAAAAACCAGCAAGCACTTGAGGTGCTAAATTCACTGGAGGGGCAACTTAAGCAACCCGAACATTTTGCTTGGCACCAATTTTTAACGGCCAGCATTTTTGCATCGCAAGATTTGCCAAAACGTGCAGCCCCTTACTTTTTTGCTGCATCTGAATCGGTAGCAAAAAATAATATTTCTATCCCTAAACTTAATGACGCACTTTGGCGCAATTTAAAGCAGCTTTCTTCGTATGCATTAGAGCGATTTAACCGTGGCTCGGTTATTCAACAAGGTTGGGTTAACTTAGCTTTATATCATCAGGTTTATGCCAACAGCTCAGTTGATTTAGACCAAGCGATTAATAATTGGCGCCGCCGTTACCTCGGGCACCCTGGTACCAATGTTCTACCAAAACAAGATACTTACGCCAATGAATTAGCACCACTAAATATTGAACGATTAGTTGTACTATTACCTCAGTCTGGTGCTAACAAGCGCTTAGGGGATGCATTAAAAGCAGGCATACTGGCTGCACTTGATAAAAAAGAGATTAGCGAAACGCTGTTTATTGATGAAAATACCGAAACCGAAGCGTTGAGCGCACAGATTTCGCAATTACAACCAGACTTTGTTATTGGCCCGCTATTAAAAGCCAATATAGATAAGCTCGCTAATACCAATACATTACTCGATATACCCACATTACATTTAAATACTTTTGATGGCGAACGAACCTCTTTGCAGCACTACTTTTTTGCGCTTAATCCTGAGCATGAAGTACAACAAACTCTAGAGCATTTTTTAGCGCAAGGTTATCAAAAACCTATGTTGCTAGCGCCAAATAATACCAATGGTCAGCGCTTAATTGACTACTTTAACCTGCAATGGCAACGCTATAGTGAAACAACCACACAAGTTGGCTTTTACAACGACAATAAAGATATGCCCAATACCATTACCAGCTTGCTAGAAGTTGATAAATCAAAAGAGCGTATTAAATCGGTTAAAACACTTTTTAATAAAGAAGTAGAAAGTGAAACCCGTTCACGTGGCGATATTGATGCAATTTATATATTAGGTGACGCCATAGAGACCCGATTAATTAAGCCTTACCTAGATGTTAACGTAAGCACCTTTGCCGACAGGATCCCTATTTACGCCAGCTCTAAAAGTCATAGTAAGCAAATAGATACCACTGACAAAGGCGATTTAGATGGGCTTTACTTTACCGAACTTCCTTGGATGTTAGACTCACAAATTACGCAGCATAATCTACGTAAGCAATATAATGATTTATGGCCTGAACAGGCTGATATTAGCCAACGTTTATTTGCCATGGCCTACGATGCCATCGCCATGCTGAATGATATTAGACAGCTGAGCATTACACCCGATAAATACTTTTCAGGCTTAAGCGGTAAATTGTCCATTAATAGTGCCGGTGATATTGAACGATCACTGCAATGGGCGCAGTACAGCAATCGCCGTATAAAACCTGTGGAATTAAAAACGCAACGCCCTGTGCCGCTATTTATGCAATCAGCAAACGATGGCATAACCATAATTAACTAAGGGGTTAGCATGTCGTGGTTTAAACAGCTGTGGCAAAATAGTCGTGAAAAAGGCCAGTATTATGAGCGCCAAGCGCAAAAGTATTTAGAAGCGCAAGGTTTAAAAGCGATTGAGCGGAATTACTACTGCCCCTACGGCGAACTTGATGTCATTATGAAAGACGGTGACACCTTAGTGTTTGTTGAAGTTAAGTTTCGTAAAAATAATATAAAAGGCGGCGCTAATTATGCGCTAAGCCCGCAAAAGCAAGCTAAGTTAAAGCGCACTATTTATCATTACCTTGGTACTAAAAACTTAAAAAACCAGCCATTACGTATTGATTACGTAGCTATAACAGGCGAACCGTCATTACATATTAACTGGCTGAAAAACGTATTTTAATGTCTGATGTATAAAAATAAGACGATTACAACAGCTTCATGTTGAGCATACAGTTAAACATTAGCTTACGCCTAAAATAATCACCTTTTAATAAAGCCGGTGTGAGCTCACACAGAATTAGAGATAAATTGTTGGTAACCCATGCAAGATACAATTAAAGAAATTTTTAAAGAAAGTATTCAAGTTCAAATAGCCGCAGGCGAAGTGTTGCCAAGCGCGTTAGAATCAGCGGCATTTACCATTGCACAAAGCCTGATCAATGGGAATAAATTGATCTGTTGCGGTACTGCAAATTGCCATATGCTGGCACAACACATGGCAGGCGTACTGGTTAATTTTTACGAAACAGAACGCCCTTGCTTACCTGCAATCGCTCTCTCACAAGAAAATATTAACTTGGGCCAAGGCAATCAAATAGATGACCACGATACCTTTGCACGCCAAGTTCGTGCCTTTGCTCAGCAAGGTGACTTATTGTTGGTACTTGCCATTAATGGTAATGAAAAACACATAATTTCTGCAGTAGAAGCGGCACTTACCAAAGATATGAAGGTCATAGTAATGGTAGGCGATGATGGCGGCGAACTCGTTGGCTTGCTTGGCCATAACGATGTAGAAATTCGTACGCCGTCTAAACGCCCGAGTCGCATTATTGAATCGCATTTAGTGAACCTTCACTGTTTAAGTGAGTTGGTGGATTTAACCCTTTTCCCGCAGGACGAAAATTATGTTTAAACGCTCTCTAATTATCTTAGGCACTGTTGTGTTATTGCAAGGTTGTGCCGCAGCTGTGGTCGCCGGTACAGCCAGTGCTGTTACTGCCGCTAACGATAGACGAACCATTGGCTCGCAAATAGACGACAACAATATTGAAATAAAAGCCAGTATTGCTATTAGCGAAGATGAACGCCTTAATAAGTTTGCTCATATCAGCGTTATAAGCGTAAATGGCGTGGTTTTAATGGTAGGCCAAGTGCCTAACCAAGAAATGAAAAACCAAGCGTTTAAAACCATTGAGAACCTATCTGGTATTCGCAAAATTCATAACCAACTTCGCATTGGCTCTAATATTGGAATCACCACGCAAACTCACGACTCATGGTTAACCTCAAAAGTAAAAGCGCAGCTTTTAGCGGCTGAAAACATTAGCAGTAATAATATAAAAGTAGTGACTGAAAATGCCGAAGTATACTTAATGGGGCTAGTATCCGACGCTGAAGCAAACCAAGCCGTTAATATAGCTCGCAACATCTCTGGCGTAGAGCGGGTAGTTAAAGTGTTTGAGTATTTGTAAAAGTCCGAGGTTCGAGGTTCGAGGTTCGAGGTTCGAGGTTCGAGGTTCGAGAAATTTAAAAACCTTGCGGTTAACATCGCAAGGTTTTTTTATACCTGTAGCAGCGGATTCACCCCGCGTCTGTATTAGGTTTTAGGCCCGTAACTTGTAGCTCGTAACGTATTGCCAATCAAATGCGCGGGTAAACCAGCCTTAAAAAGCATATGCACAAAGAGAAGTGAATGAGGAGTAAATGAGAAAACAATAACCATTAGCCCAACTGATTAATTCGAGTCTCTAGGCCCGTTGCTCGCTTCTTGCAGCCCGCTGCCGAGAACCCACCCCCCTGCTTGGCTTAATCTCTACCTAACACCTAAAACCTAAAACCTGCTCTTCACTTTAGACCAGACGCGGTGTAAACCCGCTGCTACACCAATCAATCTTAACCCGCCTCTCGCAGCTCGTCGCTCGTGAGCTTTTCTAACCTTTAACCTAATATTTTCATACAGACATAAAAAAACCGCTTATTAAGCGGTTTTTTTCTAACATTTACGGGCTATTTTATAACACGTAAATGTGAGCCTTTTTTCTTTTCAGGCTTGGGAGCTGGCGTTTCATCAACTATTTCAGGTGATGAATCGACACTTTCAAGCTCTGGAGCAAAATCGTCTTCGTCCTCTAAAAACTCATCTGCAGTAAAGACTGTGCCTTCGCCATTTTCACGTGCATATATTGCAAGTACGGCCCCTAAAGGCACGTACACTTGCATTGGCTGACCGCCAAAGCGCGCGTTAAAGCTAAGCTGAGTATTATCTAACGAAAACTGCGTAACCGCCGAAGGGCTTATGTTCAATACAATTTGACCATCTTGGACAAACTGTGTTGGCACTTGCACTGCAGGAAAGTCAGCATTAACCACTAAGTGTGGCGTGCATTCGTTATCAACAATCCAATCAAAAAAAGCGCGTAGTAAATAAGGACGATTAGAAGTCATTATAAACGGATCTCACGCTCTGCTTCAGTTAAAGAAGCTTGGAATGATTCACGTTCAAATAAACGGATCATATACTCTTTAAGTTCTTTAGAGCCTGCACCATTAAGCTCAATACCAAACTCTGGTAAACGCCATAACAGTGGAGCTAAGTAACAATCAACTAAGCTAAACTCTTCACTCATAAAGTAAGGCGCTTCACTAAAGATTGGTGCTATTGCAAGCAATGCTTCGGTAAGTTCTTTACGAGCTTGCGCCGCATCAGAGGTGTTGTTAATGATTTTTTCAGCTAGGCTGTACCAATCAGTATCAATACGGTGCATCATTAATCGACTACGACCACGCATGACCGGATATACAGGCATTAGTGGAGGATGAGGAAAACGTTCATCAAGGTATTCCATGATGATGTTTGCCTGATATAAACCAAGCTCACGGTCAATCAGTGTTGGCACTGTGCCGTAAGGGTTAATTTCGTGAAGTGCTTCTGGCAGGTTATCCTTTTCAGCCATATGAATATCTACACTTACACCTTTTTCAGCAAGTACAATGCGTACTTGGTGGCTATACATACAGTTAGCACCAGAAAAAAGGGTCATTACAGGGCGCTTATTGGCAGCTACGGCCATGCCTACCTCCATTAAATAACTAAAACAGCAATAGGGGCTTAAGCCCCTATTGCAAAATTACCTTTAAATATGTTCAAACTTAATGAACATCTCTCCAGTATTCTTTCTTCAGCATAAATGCCAAGATAAATAGGATAATTAAAAATCCGATTACCTTAATACCTAGCGCTTCCGATTCGAGACGTGTAGGTTCACCTACATACTCTAGGAAATTCGTTAAATCACGAACTGCTTGGTCATATTCATCTACACTTAATTCGCCCGTACCATCTGTTTTTGTACCAGTAATATGAGTGGTTGTTTTACCATCTACTGTTACTTCTTCAGTAATTGCAGTAGGAACACCTTGCAACTCTTGAAGAACATGTGGCATACCCACTGATGGGAATAACGTATTATTTACGCCAAACGGACGAGATTCATCTTTGTAAAACGATTTTAAATAGGTGTAAATCCAATCGCTGCCACGCACACGCGCAACGTTAGTTAGATCCGGCGGAGCCGCACCAAACCATTTTGCAGCATCTTCTTTTGCCATCGCGTTAAGGATATGGCCACCCACTTTTGAACCATCAAAAATAAGTTGCTCTTGACCAATCTCTGTTGGAATACCAATGTCACGGAAAGTACGCTCATAACGTTGATACTGCATTTGGTGACAACCAAGACAGTAGTTCATGAACAACTTTGCGCCACGCTGCAAAGAAGGTTGATCAGATATATCGTTACCCGCTTCCATTAGAGGAACTGACGGGCCTGCCGCCATTGCAGGTAACACGTTTACTGATAAAGCAAATAAACCTATTAATAGCTTTTTCATCATTTCGTTAACCTCTCAGGCAATGGCTTAGTTTTTTCATTCTTACTGTAAACGAATAACAGTACGAAGAACATAAAGTAAGTCACAGTACAGACTTGCGAAACAATCGTTTTAAAATCAGTTTGTGGTGTAGCACCAACCCAACCTAAAAGAACGAAAGTAACAACAAAACCTGCAATGTTCCATTTGTGGAAACCACAACGGTAACGAACTGAACGAACCGAACCACGGTCAATCCAAGGCAATAATGCTAGCACGACAATTGATGCACCCATTGCAGCAACACCCATTAGTTTGTCAGGGATTGCACGTAAGATTGCATAGAATGGCGTGAAGTACCAAACAGGGAAAATATGCTCTGGTGTTTTAAGTGGGTTAGCTGCTTCAAAGTTTGGCGCTTCTAAGAAGAAGCCACCCATAGCAGGCATAAAGAACACAACCCAGCAGAACAAGATTAAGAAACCAACCACGCCCACAATATCTTTTACTGTGTAATAAGGGTGGAACGGAATCGCATCAATAATGTCTTTTTTATCAGTGTAGTATTCATGGAACTTAAATTTAGGCTTGTCTTCTTCAGCCACAGTTCCTTTTTTACGTTTGTTATCAATACCGTCTGGGTTATTAGAACCCACTTCGTGTAGTGCAACAATGTGTAAAAATACTAAGATAACAATAACCAATGGCAGTGCAATTACGTGTAATGCAAAGAAGCGGTTAAGCGTTGCACCTGAAATTACATAGTCACCACGGATCCACAGTGTTAAGTCATCACCAATAACCGGGATTGCTCCGAATAATGAAATGATTACCTGTGCACCCCAGAACGACATTTGGCCCCATGGTAATAAGTAACCCATGAATGCTTCAGCCATTAGGGCTAAGAAAATGAACATACCGAATAACCACAGTAATTCACGTGGTTTTTGGTAAGAACCGTAGATCATGCCACGAAACATGTGCATGTAAACAACGATGAAAAACGCAGATGCACCCGTTGAATGCAAATAACGTAATAACCAACCGTACTCTACATCACGCATGATGTATTCTACTGATGCAAATGCACCTTCAGCAGATGGTACATAGTTCATCGTTAACCAAATACCTGTAAGTATTTGGTTTACTAGTACTAACATAGCTAGAGAGCCGAAGAAGTACCAGAAGTTAAAGTTTTTCGGTGCTGGATACTGTGCAATGTGCATGTTCCAAACACGTGTCATTGGGATACGGTCGTCTATCCACTCAACAATTTTACCAAACATTAGGCCACCCCTTGTTCTTCGCCCACTAAAATAGTGGTCTCATCAAGAAAAGTATATGGTGGAATTTCTAAATTTAATGGTGCAGGTACCGATTGGAATACACGGCCAGCCATATCAAACTTAGAACCGTGACATGGACAGTAAAAACCGTCATCAGTCCCTTCCACTTTCTCACCAAAGCCACCTTGTAAAAAGCTAGGTGAACAACCCAAATGCGTACAAATACCTACAGCGACAAAAATCTCTGGGCGTAATGAACGGAAATCATTGGTTGATGATTCTAATTGTTGTGGCTCTTGCGATTGCGGATCACGAAGTTGACCTTCATGTTCTTTCATCTGCTCAAGCATTTTTGGGGTCCGTGATACAACCCATACAGGTTTACCACGCCACTCGACACGTATTAATTGTCCTGGCTCAAGTTTGCTGATATCTACTTCTACAGGCGCACCCGCAGATTTAGCTCGCTCACTTGGATTCCAAGACGCAATAAAAGGAACAGCAGCCCCAGCCGCACCAACACCACCAACAACAGAGGTAGCTATGGTTAAAAAGCGACGTCGGCCATTGTCTACAGGCGCATTGCTCATCCACTTATCTCCACTATGATTCTCAACACTTGCTATATTGAGAACATCAGTTACAGCAGGTTAATTTTTCGAATTTTAAAAGAGAAACGATCATAATTAAAACCCTTGTTTAAAACAAGGTTATTCACAGCCTCCTGCTCGAATAAACCTGACTTGCTCAAATAGTTGATTAAGTAAGCTCGAGTATGAAACCAAATGACTATAGTATCGCTTCCGTAAAAACAATTTGTAAACAAGTACAATCTCACCAACTAAGTACAGTAACAACTGAATTTGGCGACATTAAACTCATTCACTTTATTTGCCCGCCAATTGTAGCAAAAAAATTCACCAATTAACTGATGGATTTAAACTAATTGCGATAATTATTTAACTTTTTTTGCGTTAGTCGGTCATTTTTAAGCTTTCGTTCAATAAATACGCATGCTTTGCCTATTTTGATCAAGCTAATGTCGACATTAGTCGTAAGGGGAGAATTGAAGGTTAAAGGTTAAAGGTTAAAGGTTAAAGGTTAAAGGTTAAAGGTTAAAGGTTAAAGGTCAAACATACTCATATATTTTTGAATGAATATTTAATTTTGAACCTCTTAATCCCAAGCATCGATTGATTTCATCAATGCTGAAATCATACGGGAAAGTTCACGAGTCTCTTCAACCCATTCACCAGCCTTTGTCGTATCAACTTCACCTATTTTTAATGCAATGTAAATTTGAGAGCGTAATTCTCCACAACTCCCCTTAGAGTATGATAAAAATCGAATATAATCTTTTGGAGTTACTCGTTCGTAACCCTCTGCTATATTTGAAGAAATTGAAAGCGCAGATCGTGTTATTTGATCTTTTAAACCAAACTCTTTACTCTGCTTAAAATGTAAATAAATCTCGCAAGCTAAATCGGCTGAACGTTGCCATACCCTTAAATCTTCAAACCTCATAACATAACCAGTCAGCTAAAACATGCTTAACTTATAACTGTAAAATAAGAAAGACACAAAGCTTAGATCAAACTTATAGCTTGAACCTTGAACCTTGAACCTTGAACCTTGAAGCAAAATCTTATAGCTACAAAACAAAAAACCCAGCATAAGCTGGGTTTTTGAATTCTTGATACCGTAAAAATTAACGTTTTGAGAACTGTGGACGCTTACGCGCTTTCTTAAGACCCACTTTCTTACGTTCAACTTTACGTGCATCACGAGTAACGAAACCTGCTTTACGAAGTTGTGGACGTAGTGACTCGTCAAACTCCATAAGTGCACGAGTGATACCGTGACGGATAGCACCAGCTTGACCAGTAGTACCACCACCGGCAACGGTGATGTGAAGGTCAAATTTTTCAGTCATGTCTACAAGCTCAAGAGCTTGACGAACAACCATGCGTGCTGTTTCGCGACCAAAGTACTCTTCTAAAGAGCGCTTGTTGATTACGATGTTACCAGTGCCTGGGCGTAAGAATACGCGAGCACTTGAACTTTTACGACGACCTGTACCGTAGTATTGATTTGCCATGATAGTGCTCCTTAAATGTCTAGAACCTGAGGCTGTTGTGCAGCATGGTTATGCTCAGTACCCGCGTAAACTTTAAGTTTGCGGAACATAGCGCGGCCTAAAGGACCACGTGGCAACATGCCTTTAACAGCTTTTTCGATGATCATTTCAGGCTTTGCAGCTTGAAGTTTATCAAAAGTAGTAGACTTAAGACCACCTGGGAAACCAGAGTGAGCGTAGTACACTTTATCTTTGAATTTGTTACCAGTAACAGTAACTTTCTCAGCGTTGATAACGATGATGTAATCACCTGTATCTACGTGTGGTGTGTACTCAGCTTTGTGCTTACCGCGTAGGCGATGAGCGATTTCAGTAGCGATGCGACCTAAAGTTTTATCTTCAGCGTCAACTACGTACCAGTCACGTTTTACTGTTTCTGGTTTAGCAACAAACGTTTTCATTTATAAAAATCCAATGTTTTTCAATTAAAACCACAGGTAGTTATTATTAACTACCGCTCTAAGTATGCTACAACCCCTTCGAGTTTTAGACTTTTTCGCCGCTCACAAGTGGCTAAACTATATGAGGACATAGAACGCAACGTGGCAGACGCGGGAGTATACCAGCACTTAAACTACATTGCTACCGGCCGGTTGTTTTTTCCGCAAAAAGTTTTAGGCTCGAGTGTCGGGCTACGGGGGGCGAGGTACGAGCTTCGAGGCCCGTTACCCGCAGCCCGTCGCCCGAGAACTTTACTCTTTACCTTTATTATTTCTGACACACCTCACAAAAAACGGTGCTGCGTTGGCCTAGACGAATTTCTGTTAGTGCTGTGTCGCAATTTACACAAGGCTGGCCTTTTCGACCATACACTAATAGCTGTTGCGCAAAGTAGCCTGGCTTCCCATCACTTTGGGCAAAGTCTTTCAACGTTGTGCCGCCTTGAGTAATTGCTGCGGCTAGGGTGTCTTTTATAATTGGGATTAACGCTTGGTAGCGTTTAAGGCTTACCTTTCCTGCTTCTTTTCGCGGATCGATACCTGCTTTAAATAATGATTCGTTAGCGTAAATATTACCAACCCCCACCACTACAGCGTTATTCATAATTAACTGCTTAACAGGCACTTTTTTATTGCGAGATTGCTCATAAACACGTTTAGCAAAAAAGTCATCGGTGAGTGGCTCGGGGCCTAATTTAGCAAGTAACTTATGCTTTTCATTAGGGGCTTGCCATAAACAGCAACCAAAGCGACGTGGATCGTTTAAACGCAGCGCCTTATTATTAGCTAAAATAAACTCGACATGGTCATGCTTTTTAAGTGGCTCATTGGCGTTCACAACCCTCAAGTTCCCCGACATACCCAAATGCAATATAGCCGAGCCTAACTCGCACTCTAACAATAAGTATTTTGCACGTCGTTCAATACTGCTAACCTCTAACCCCTCAAGTTGATACACCTCATCTGGCACAGGCCAGCGCATACTGGCATTATGAATATTTACCTTAGTCACAACTTGGTTTAGCACATGGGGGGTAATGCCCATACGGCTAACTTCTACTTCTGGTAATTCAGGCATTTATAAAACTCACTTATGAAAAGGTAAAACTTGGAAATAATTGTTTTGCAGTGGTTAAATCTAGCAACAATAGCCGCTGACTGGTTTTATCGAATAGATAATACTGACCATTCGCCTCAAATAATAAGTACACCCAAGGTAGGGGCTCACCGGCGAGTTCAAGCGTGGCTACCGATAGTGGCTTATTCATATCAAGCGCATCAGGTGTGGTAGTCGTCATCAGCGCGGTATTTTGCCATAAATAAACTAGCTCACTAAGTTGTTGCTCTGAGCCTTGCCAACTAAGCGATACATTTTTTTGCAAAGCAGTAGTACGCCAACTAGTGCCAATACGCTCAATTTTTTGGTCGATAAATTTAAGCGTTAATACAAAACTTTGCGGAGGAAGTAGTGGCTGCAATTGCGCCTGTGTTTCATCATTCCCTATGTTTTTATGCAGTCCATTTAAAAAGAAGATCATAATCAACATCGAAAAAATAATAACATTGTTCCAACCTTTTCGGCCGAGTTGCATGTGGGTCTTCCAATTAATAATATCGATTTAAAGTGTAACCAAAACTTAATTACACTGTCTATATGTTAAAACCCAAAGACTTTGCTAGAATATCGGCAAATTTTAAGGAGTTTAGTCATGTCAATGTATGTAGTGGGCCATAAAATCCCAGATTCAGATTCAATATGTGGTGCAATTGCACTGGCTTATTTAAAAAACCAAATTGATGAACCAGCAATCCCAACTCGCCTAGGTGAGGTTTCACCGGAAACACAATTTATTTTAGATAAATTCGGTTTTGAAGCACCTGAGCTAAAACTTAGCTACGCTGGCGAAGACGTTTATATTGTAGACCACACAGAAAAAACCCAAGCGCCTGATGATATCGACCAAGCTCGCGTTGTTGGCGTGGTTGATCATCACAAGCTAGGTGATTTAACCTCATCGACACCGCTTGAGTGTTGGATCCGCCCTGTTGGTTGTTCAAACACCATTATTAAAATGATGTATGACTTCTACAACGTTGAGATCCCTAAAGACATTGCCGGTATTATGCTTTGCGCTATTTTAAGCGACACAGTTATTTTTAAATCACCAACCTGTACCACAGCCGATATTAAATGTGTTGAAGCGCTTGCAGAAATTGCAGGCATTGAAGATTTTAAAGAGCTAGGCATGGACATGTTCCGCGTTAAATCAGCCGTTGAAGATACGCCAGTACGTGACTTAGTAATGCGTGACTTTAAAGACTTTAACATGAACGGTAACCTTGTTGGTATTGGCCAGTTAGAAGTTATTGACCTTGCGGTATTTGACGAGATTAAAGCCGACCTTGAAGCCGACATCGCGAAGCTTAAAGAAGAAGGCGGTCGTCATTCAGTATTTTTACTTCTGACCGACATTATGAAAGAAGGCTCACAAATGCTAATTGCATCAGACGATGCTAGCCTAGTTGAGCAAGCTTATGGTGAAAAGCCAGAAGACGGTAAAGTATGGCTAGACGGCGTATTAAGCCGTAAAAAGCAAGTAGTGCCACCACTACAAGACGCTTTTAAGAGCTAGGTTCGAGGTTCGAGGTTCGAGGTTCGAGGTTCGAGGTTCGAGGTTCGAGGTTCGAGGTTCGAGGTTCGAGGTTCGAGAAGTTTAAAAACCTTGCGGTTAATATCGCAAGGTTTTTTTATGCCTGTAGCAGCGGGTTCACCCCGCGTCAGTATTAGGGTTTAGGTACGAGGTGATAGGTGCTAGGCCCTCTGCCCGCCGCTCGTGGCCCGTCCGTTACGGTATAAAGCCCCTCCCACATTAAAATACCTGCTATATTTACCTATAAAATAAAGGCTTAGGCTCTAAGTGCTAGCTTCTGGCTTCTGGCTTCTGGCTTCTGGCTGCTAGCTTCGAGCCGTTGCCCGCAGCCAAAACATAAGGACATAAAATGCAAATACTTCACCACGGAGCGGTAAATGGCGTAACAGGCTCATGCCACCAGCTGATAATAAACGATCAAAGCTCTTTTCTAATTGACTGCGGGCTATTTCAAGGTGAAGATTCTGTTGATGATCTTAATATTGAATTTAATATAGATACAGTCCGCGCGCTGATCGTCACCCATTGTCACATCGATCATGTTGGCCGAATCCCCTACTTATTAATGGCTGGCTTTAAAGGACCCATATTTACCTCTATTGCATCGGCCAGTTTACTGCCACTAGTGATTGAAGATGCATTAAAAGTAGGTGTTACCCGTGATCAAAAAATAATAGATACCTGCCTAAGGTTACTTAAACAGCAAATTATTGAAGTTGATTTTAAAACCTGGTTTGAACTTCCTTGCAAAGGTGAACACATAGCAAAAGCCCGACTACAACGAGCAGGGCATATTTTAGGCTCCGCTTATGTAGAAATAGATATAAATAGACCAACTCGTAAAGCTAAAAACAGTCATCGGGTCGTATTTTCAGGCGATTTAGGGGCGCCCTATACGCCTTTACTACCCGCACCTAAAGCGCCCTATAAAGCCGATACCTTAGTCATAGAGTCAACTTATGGTGATAAAAATCACCAAGGCCGCAAGCAGCGTACGCAAACCTTAAAAAACGTGATTGAACGCGTTGTTGCCGACAACGGCATCGTTCTTGTGCCTGCATTTAGTATAGGCCGTACACAAGAGCTGTTATACGAACTTGAACAGCTAATTCATGCTTCAACTAAAAACTCACCTTGGCGCACAATACAAGTAATACTCGACTCCCCGATGGCGGCTAACTTTACTCAGCAGTATCGAAAATTTAAATATTTATGGGATGAAGAAGCAAAACAAAAAGTAGCCAAAGGCCGCCACCCTCTCGACTTTGAAAACCTCACTACAATAAATACCCATAGCGAGCACTTAGCGATAATAAATTACTTAGCCACCCGCCAAACACCTGCGATTATTCTAGCTGCAAGCGGTATGTGCACTGGCGGACGAATAGTTAACTATCTAGAGCGATTTTTAACAGATGAAACCACCGACGTATTCTTTGTAGGTTACCAAGGGCGCGGCACATTAGGCCGCGATATACAAACCTATGGCCCAAAAAATGGCTATGTATTTATTAATAATACTAGGGTGAATATTAACGCCAAAATACACACTATAAGTGGCTACAGCGCTCATGCAGATCAAGCAGGTCTCATCAAGTTTGTAACCGGTATGCGCAAAAAAACCCGCCATATAAAAATAGTCCATGGCGATGATGACGCTAAAAATGCACTCGCTGCAAAATATAGGGAAGTACTGGGTGATGATGTAAAAGTTGAGATTGGGAAGGGATAGGTTCGAGGTTCGAGGTTCGAGGTTCGAGGTTCGAGGTTCGAGGTTCGAGGTTCGAGGTTCGAGGTTCGAGGTTCGAGAAATTTAAAAACCTTGCGGCTAATATCACAAGGTTTTTTATGTATGTAAGCGGGAGTTTACCTCGCGCATATTTTAGGTTCTAGGCTCGAAGTTCGGTGTTTAGCTCTAGGCTCGTCGATCGAAGTCCGCGGCAGTGAATTTTAGCACCGTGCTTGGCTTAATCCTTACCTAAAACCAAGTACCTATTACCTCTTCTCTAATATAAATACAGCCTGAATTAGCTAAAATTAGAGTGATTTATAAACGCATAATATTACAAAAAGTAAAACACTAAGTGGCTAACTCGGTGTTTTACTTTGGCTAGCTGATAAATTGCTAAAGCATAGCGCCTTTACCAGTTTTAGGTAAGTTAACTACATTGCAGCCACTGTTATGCTCTTTGAAATTTTCATGTCTAGCATTCCATACTAAATCACAAATCCCATCAGTCGGATTAAAGCTAGTTGGCGCATCGAGAAGTAATTGGCGAATCTTTTCATGATCAAAGTTATGACAGGCTGTATCTAGCGCGTCTATAAACACATTAAGCTCACGAAGCGGTAACATCACTTCATTAGCAGTCATAATTCGTTCATGAGTTGTTTGCCCTACGTTATCCCCTATTAATAGCTCTTCGAAGAGTTTTTCACCTGGGCGTAACCCTGTACAAAGTATTTCGATATCGCCATGCGGGTTAGATTCACTTTTAATTTCAAAGCCAGATAGCCTGACCATTTTAGTCGCTAAATCTTTAATTTTAACCGAGTCACCCATATCGAGCACAAATACATCGCCCCCTTTACCCATAGCGCCTGCTTGTATAACAAGCTGCGCGGCTTCAGGTATGGTCATAAAAAAACGAGTTATGTCTGGGTGAGTCAATGTTATAGGCCCCCCCTCTTTAATCTGACGACGGAATAATGGAACAACTGAACCTGATGAGCCAAGCACGTTACCAAAGCGCACCATGCAAAAGCGTGTATTATGCTTAGCACCTTGTTCTTGAGCTAACCCCTGTAAAACAAGTTCAGCCATTCGCTTGGTTGCTCCCATAACATTGGTAGGGCGAACGGCTTTGTCGGTCGATATAAGTACGAAGGTCTCTACTTTGGCATTTACCGCTGCCTTTGCCGCATAATAAGTACCAAATACATTATTACGCACCCCTTCAACTACGTTGTGCTCAACAAGTGGTACATGCTTGTAAGCCGCGGCGTGATAAACCGTGTGAACACCAAAAGCCACCATCACAGTTTCAAGTCGGTTAATACGCTGAACGGAACCCATAATAGGAATTAATTCTATTGAAAGTTGATTATGAGTAACATATTCACACAATTCTTTTTCTATTGAATATAACCCAATTTCACTGCGTTCAAATAAAATTATTTTTACGGGATTTTGTTTAATAATTTGTCTGCATAACTCAGAGCCTATAGAACCACCTGCGCCTGTAACCATAACCACTTTATTGGTAATATTAGCCGCCATTAAATCAACTTTTGGCGTTACAGGATCTCGGCCGAGTAAATCTTCGATTTCAACCTCCCTAAATTCAGAAAGCTGTGCTTTACCCTCAATAACATCAGCCATTCCAGGTACAGATAACACCTTAATTGAAAGCGGCTCTAATTGGGCTAATACTTCTTTTCGCCTTGCTCTAGATACACTAGGCATAGCTAAAAGAACTTTAGTGGCACTTCGCTTTTCAATTAATTCCTGAACATCTTTAAAAGCAATTACAGGTATACCTTGTACAATAGAGCCATGCTTGGCGGTATCATCATCTATAAAAGCACTTACAAAATACTCAGGGCCTGCATTTAAACCAGTAGCAAGCTGCCGGCCTGCCGAGCCTGCTCCATAGATAATGACTGACTCTTTATTATTAGTCATTATTTTACCAATAATGGCCCTCACTAAAATGCGTGAACCACCTACTGTAAGCAAACATAACCAAGCAAATATAAACGGCATAGTTCTAGGTATGTTTACACCAGTAAAAAAAGCCAGTAACACTAAGCTGACAGTCGTTATTAATGTACCTAATATAATTGCCCATAAAGCCTGTGAGTTCATATACCTGAGTACAGCGCGGTATAAACCTAACTTAATAAACGCACTCAAACTTGTGGGAATAAGTAACGCTAGTAACAACCAATTATTTATACTTTTAAGAGGCTCTAAACTGTCGAGCCTTACAATGAGCGCCAACCAAAAAGCCAACATAATAAAAAACGAATCAATACATAACGTAATTATTCGTTTCTTTGCACGTGAGGCGTTAATAATAGAACGGATAACACTATCCAAAACAAGTTCCTTTAATACAAGGCTCTAGACTCTAGGCTCTAGGCTCTACTAAATTTATTTAATATTATAAATACCACAAACTTCACCTGAAACTATTATTACTATTTAGATGCTAGTTCAAATACTTCTTTTATTACTTGTGCCGTTTTAGCCATTTCGGTTTCAGTCAGTGTAGGGTGAACTAAAAACATTATTGATGTTTCACCCAACTCAACTGCATTAGGCAAACGCTTATTTGGTCGCCATAGTGTATTATCAAATGCCTTTTCAAGATAAACCTCAGAGCAACTCCCCTGAAAACAAGGAACGCCACGTTCAACAATTTCATTAACTATGCGATCTCGGCTCCAACCATCAGCTAACTGCTTAGGTTTAACAAACATGTAATGTTTATATTCAGCATGTTTAGTATAGTCAGGTACTTCAACTAAGCGAATACAATCAAAGCCTTTTGCCGCCTGATCTAATAATGCTCCATAAGCTTGGCGTTTGGCAGTCCAATCATTCATTCGTGTTAACTGTATTCTGCCTATAACAGCTTGCATTTCAGTCATGCGCCAGTTTGTGCCAAAACTTTCATGTAACCACCTAAACCCTGGTGGATGCTCTCGATTGTAAATAGCATCAAAACTTTTGCCATGATCTTTATAACTCCACATAGCCGACCACAACTCTTTAGAGTTAGTAGTTACTATGCCACCCTCGCCACCTGTAGTCATAATTTTATCTTGGCAAAAGCTCCACGCACCAATATGCCCTATACTACCCACTGAGCGCCCTTTGTATTTAGCACCATGCGCTTGTGCACAATCTTCTATTACATAAAAGCCATGCTCTTTACTCAATGCCATTATATCGTCCATTTCCGCAGGCATTCCCGCCAAATGCACCACAATAACCGCTTTTGTTTTAGGTGTTAATACCGCTTTTATTGACTCCGCCGTGATAGCTTGACTATTTAAGTCAACATCTGCAAATATAGGCGCTGCTCCAGCAGTTACAATACTTGATGCCGACGCTAAAAAAGTACGGGGTGTGGTTATTACTTCATCGTCAGCGCCTACACCGAGCGCTTTTAGGGCTATGTCGAGCGCTAATGTACCGTTACCTAGGGCAACTGCATATTCACTATCAGCCCAAGTAGCGAATTCTTTTTCAAACTCGCGGCCTTCAGTACCCGTCCAGTAATTAACTTTATTTGAAAGAACAACACGGCTTACGGCATCTGCCTCTTGTTGAGTGAAGCTAGGCCAAGGAGAAAATGGGGTATTTAACATGGTATTCCTATTTAATTCTGTATAGAAAAAATCATACAAAGTATTTTTAGTGACTTTTTATTACGACAGCGGGAGAGCCAAATGCAGTTAGGTTGCTAGGTATATTTTTTACAACTGTACTACCTGCACCTATTAAACAATTATCGCCAATCGCTATTAATTGTTTTACTTGGCTACCTATACCAACCCAGCTTTTTGTACCAACAGATACTCCACCGGCTAAAGCTACATTAGGGCAGATATGGCTAAAATCACCAATACTACAATCATGCTCAATAACTGCAGCTGTGTTTATAATACACCCAACACCAATGTTCGCAAAAGCGTTAATAATAGCGCCAGCAAAAATCACTGTGCCCGGCGCTATCTTAGAATATTGGCTTATAACCGCTGTTGGATGAGTTAAGGTAGTCAAGTTAAAGCCATTTTGTTGTAATGACTTTATTTTTTGTTGGCGAATATCGTTATTACCAATAGCAACCACAACGTCATTACTCGGCGTTGTAGTTGAATTATTAAGGGCTATTAAGTCTGCGCAAGTCCCCTTAATTGGCCAATGCTCAATATGCGTTTTTTTAGGATAAGCATCATCGTAAAAGCTAACAGTAAAACCAAGTTGTTCAGCAATATCAGCAATAACCTTACCATGACCGCTTGCACCTACTATAGCGAGGTTTTTAATCATTATTAGAGCCTTTAAATGGCTCTATTGTGACATGTCCATCAGCATTAATACCATCGCGAATAAATACCTTTTTTACTGTTAATAATAAAATTTTTAAATCTAACCACATGCTTTGATTATTCACATACCAAACATCAAGCTCAAATTTTTGCTCCCAGCTAATAGCATTTCGACCATTAACCTGTGCCCAACCAGTAATACCTGGACGCACATTATGCCTACGAGCTTGTTTTTTATTATATAAAGGCAGGTATTGTACAAGCAAAGGCCTTGGCCCTACCAAACTCATATCCCCTTTCAATACATTAAATAGCCCCGGTAACTCATCTAAGCTAGTTGAGCGTAAAAAGGAGCCAAACTTAGTCATACGCTGATCGTCTGGCAATAAATTTCCCTGTTTATCTTTAGCATCTAACATAGTTCTAAACTTCATCATTTTAAAAATATCGCCATTTAAACCAGGGCGATTTTGAGTGAATAATATAGGCGAACCTAATTTAAAACGGATAAGTGCCGCAACAACGATTATTACTGGTAATAAAGTAAGTAATGTGCAAAGAGCAACTATAAAATCAAAAAGCCGTTTCATTTAAATAGCTCCATATATTGACTTGATAATACCTCAAAATTACGGGATTTCACTAAAAACTCATACCCATTTTCACCCAATATAGCCAGCTCTTTCTTATCCATTTCAGAATACTTAATAAGTGTATCTACCAATAATTGGCTATTTTCAGATGGGATAAACTCTCCGCAATTAGCTTCATTAAGCATAGAAGGGTAACCCGAAAACATGCAAACAATTGGTTTTTTAGCATACATATAATCTACAAATTTATTAGGTGATATACCAAACTCAAATACTTTTTCCATTTTGAATGAATGTAATAATAAATCGGAACTTTGAAGCACACTCAAAACTTTGCTTTTGGGTACCCTAGGCGCAAAGCTAACGTTAGGTAGATCACAGGACAACTTTTGCAAACGCTCCTTTTCTAAACCATTACCTAAAAAAGAAAAATGTATTTTTGAGTTACCTGCATTATTCAATGTACGAGCTGCACTTATTATATAATCTAATGAATAAGCAACTCCCAACGTACCTGCATATGTAACTATAAACTTATTTTCAGGAAAGTAACGTTCTAAATAATCAGTCTTAACACATTGTTGTTCATCTGCATAAAAGCTTAAGTCAACCCCTTGAGGTATAAACTTTACCTTACTACCTAAACCCACAACAGTTTCAACATGTTTATGAAGTCCTGGCATAGTGCCTACAATAACATCCGAGTATCTATATCCTAACTTCTCTATTTTTGATAAAAACCAAACTAACGGATGCCTATGATTAATCCCTTTTAAATCTATTAGAGTCTGCGGCCATATATCACGCACCTCAAATATAAACTTAGCTCTGTAGAAGCGCTTGTAAAAACAGCCTGACAATACAGATAGGATTGAAAGTGAAGATGCTATAACTACATCTGGTTTTTCATATCGCTTACGGAATGCCATAGTTAAAACAAAAAATTCAAACCAAAACCAACTTAAAAACCGCTTAATGCTAGTGGCATTACTATATTTTAAAGTATTAACCCAAGTGACTCTATAACCATCATTTTCAATATCCATATAGCGACTACTAAGCTTAGGAAGGGAGTTGTATAAGTGAGATGAGTCTGAAGTTATTAGCCTTACATTTAGTCCAGCCTTTGCAAACTTCTTGCAAAAGCTGGCCTGTCTAGTGTCTGCTCCATACTCTTTAATGTTGGCATATTTTGATATATACCAAATATTACTTTTCATAGTTAAGTAATGCATTTGCAATATTGTTAGAAGCAAGCCCCTTTCCATATAAATCGATACTGAAGTTATTAGAAAAAACATGCCCTTTAAAAGTGCTAATTATCGCGGCTTTATTAGCCCCTACTAAAGTATTGAAATTATGTTCAACTAACTCTACCCATTCAGTCTCATCTCTGAGGGTGATACAAGGCTTTTCAAAAAAGAAAGCCTCTTTTTGTAAGCCACCACTATCTGTCATAACTAATTTACAGTTATCAATTAACCACACCATATTTAAGTATCCTACAGGATCAATTAATTTAACTTTCGAAGATAATTTAACAGGTAAAGATTCAAGCTTAATTTTTGTTCGCGGATGCAAGGGCAGTATAACCTCAACCTGCTCTGCAATTTCATTTAATGATTCCACAATTCCAGTTAGTCTTTCTTCCGAATCTGTATTCTCAGCCCTATGAATAGTTGATAATATAAATTCATTACCTGCGACAATTCCAGATGGTTTTTTAGCAAGCCCTCTATAAAAAATAGCGCCATCTTGCATTACATCGCCGGATAACTCAATTTGAGTATTCCATTTATCAACACCTTCACTTTGTAAGTTATCTACTGCTGTTTGTGTTGGGCAAAATAAAATAGAACTGATACGATCTGTGAGTATTCGGTTAACCTCTTCTGGCATTCTCATATTAAATGAGCGTAAACCAGCTTCAATATGAGCAACTTTAATGTGAAGCTTAGAAGCCGCAATAGCACCAGCTAATGTTGAATTAGTATCTCCATAAACAAGAACCCAGTCAGGTTTTTCGCTTAAAAGTACTTCTTCAATTTTCTCGATCATTTGTCCAGTCATAGCACCATGTGATTTACCACCAATACCTAAAAAGTAATCTGGCTTAGGGATTTTCATTTCGTCAAAAAAAACATCACTCATATTTGTATCATAATGCTGTCCAGTATGAACGATAACTTCTTTAAACTTATCAAATTTTGTAAATTCTCGACTTACACTACCAGCTTTAATAAACTGAGGTCTTGCGCCTAAAATGGTAACTATTTTCATTTTTCCAAAAATCCTTGATATATATCTAACAACTTAATCTCTTCATTTTCCCAATTAAACACGTTTTTTACAGCGTTAGCACCATTTTCTGACATCTGCTTTGCTAATTTATCATCCGATAACAATTTATTAATTGCGTTAGCTATGTCTTCTGGTTTCATTGGATCAACACAAATACCACAATTTTCACCTTCAATTATATCTTTCCACATTGGAAAATGTGAAGCTATGACTGGTACACCAGCTGACATATACTCAAACATTTTGTTTGGTTGCGCATCAACATGGTTTGGTACTTTATGAAAAGTTACAACACCAGCTTTACATCTAGAAAGTATATCAGCCACACCTTTACGATCTACAAAGCCATGCTCAACAACTTTAGTCCATTGGGTTAATCCCTTGAGCTCTTTTTCTAATTCAGGCTCAGAAAACCTCCCAACTAAGTGTAAACGGCAGTTATCTAGGTATTTCAATGAATGAACTAATTCCCTAATTCCTCTTATTTCGGCCATTCCACCGACATAACAAATTTCATTGACTTTGTTGCTCCACCCTAGAGAATTATCTAATTCTCCCAGTATAGGAAAGTTATTTATTGTATATGACTGCTTATTTATTTTTAGAAATTTATTATGTATTGATGGAGTTGCACAAATAATAGCATCCAACTTTTTACAGGCTATAGCTTCATATACCTCAAAAAGCTTCGGTAATAACCACTTCAAGGCTTTATTTAAATAAGGTTTAGAGCGTAATTGTTTTGGCAAATCTTCATGGGCATCAAAGATTACAACTTTTCCTTTCTTTTTCAACTTCATACCTATTGGTATTAGTTCAGGATCATGTATGTGATAAATCTCTGCATTAAGTTCTAATGCCTTATCATAGATCTTACGTACCGTTTTAAACATTCGGCTTAATCGATTAGTGGGTAAGCCAACATCAAAAATATCTATATTGTCAGTCGTATTATCACCTTCACCATCTGCAACTATCAAAGATGCGTTATATTTTCCAGCTAGTGATGTTAACATCTTTCTAAAAATGCGTATATCAAACCTACCGTGAACTGATGTTAAGTGTGCGACCCTTATTTTGTTAGACATTTAAATTCCTATATAGCGCATTTATATAATTAAAAAATTTAGTTAATTGTATTCTGGGTTGTTATTTGTAATGTAACAATGATTTTTGTCATAAAAAGCAAGTATAACTATTAATAAACCATTAAGACTGCTACTAGTAAATACCCCTGCCGGTATCATATAAATCATCGTCATAAGTAATGCGGTAAAAACAAAGAATCTAACGTTTTTTTCATCTTTTGATTTTGGCCTTAAAACAAGAAATGGGCCAAAGAAAAATAACAACAGCCAAATAAGCCCTAAAGCACCGTATGACCTAGCAAAGTACAACCATTCATTATCGGCAGTACCAAATAATTCAGTGCCTCTAGGAATGGGACCTACTCCTAAAATTGGATTATCTAAAAAAAACTTAATATTAATAACCCAACCATGGAATCTAGTGATAAAGCTTTTATCTTCCATTATATTGGCAAGCGATTCAAATCGCCATAAGATCAAGTTATATAGGACCTCATTTTGCTGAATAAAAATAAATAAAGAAAATAGCGCAAATGAGAGCAAACTTAGAATAGAAAGTTTAATATAAACAAAATTTTTATTTTTTGTATAAAGGAGTATTAATATTAGGGAGCCAACTAAGGTGATCACTAGTGATGTACGTGATAATGTCATCAACAATGCTACAAAAATAATAAACCCTTTTATAACATTCATTTTAGAGTGATTTATTAACTCTTTATAAATCAGGGCTAAAAAAGAAAGCGCTAAAATGTACCCTTGGGCGTTAGGGTTGCCTATCATACCCACTACACGAGGTGTACTATAATCACCCAATAAAGTAGTAGCTTGTGTCGGAGCAATAAAAGGAATGTAATAAGCGTTTAACCCCATAAAGTTAACATATTGAGCAAAGCATATTATAGAGCTAATTAACGCTACTCTTATGATTGTATTAATTAGTAGAATACGCCTTGATTGGATACTATTAAGGTCAGTGATATCTGTATGAATAAAATTAAAGAAAAAAACATAAACGATAAGCATTTTAGCCAACCAAATATATTTAGTCAGGTCCATTATATTTGTTGGTAAACCCTCAAGCGATCCTGATGTAATTGAAGCTAATAACAATACTGATAAGAAAGTAATTAATACCCCTCTAAGAGGTAACTTAATGCGGTTTACAGAAAGCGATGGGGTTAGTAAAAATAAAACTATAATTAAAAAGGCTAAAAGATCGTCTAACCTTACTCCCAGAAACCCAGGAACTTTTATAGTTGGCGTTAACACAAAGCAAGTTATCAAAGCACTTGCCAGGAAATGCGCGCAATTCTTTTTTTTGATTATCATAAATAGTTACAGATATATATCTAGTTGCTGTCTATAAACAGCACTAAAAGAAAAGTTCTCATTAGCAAAGGATGAAATATCTTTTGAATTATAAGAGCTTGAGCAAAATACTTCTAACTTTTCCATGAACTCTCGTTGCTCCGCAACCAACACTCCTAGATTTGCACTTGTTATTATTGACTCACTACCTCCATTTTTTAAGGCCATTACAGGTAGCCCACAAGCCATGGCTTCAATGAGAACCACCCCAAATGTTTCAGAGATACTAGGCAATAGAAATCGGTCAGAAGCACATAATAATGCTTTCACTTCACGTCTTGACTTACTGCCTAAAAATGTCACGACGCTATTTAGTCCTAATTCATCAACTAGCCTTCTAAGTGAGGCTAATTCAGGACCGCTACCAACAACATTATACTCAACACTTATTCCTTTCTGTATTAATTTTGAAACTCCCATTATCGCTAATTGATGATTTTTATTTTCAGTTAAGTTACCTACACTAATTAAACTAATCATACTTTTTTTATTGTTTTGGCATAGACAAGAAAAAAAATCAGTATCAACAGGATTTGGTAAAAACTTAAAATCACATTTAAATTTATTTTCTAAGTGCAAGGCAAAATTACCACTAACGGCAATGTTGGCTTTGCTCTTTAGATAAAGGGGAATTAGTTTATTTTTATCTTTTTCAGCATCATAATTCCAAAGAGCGCTAGAGTGCTCAGTAATTACATAAGGTATGCCATAACGCTTATGGCACCACAATGCCAAATTAGCGCTAGTTACATTATGAACATGAATAACTGCTGGCCAATTATCAAAATGCTGCTCTAAATACTTTTTAAGCAGATACCTACCTATACTAAAAGAAAGCCAACGATTAATTTTATAAAGGCCTTTTATGGCAAATATGGATACCAACCAATTTTCTTGACTGATACAGCCAAAGCGAATACTTTTACTTTTAATGACATCAGATAATGTTTTGGGTATGACACCTAAAACATCAACTGTATTTCCGGCACTTTCGAGCATTCTTTTATGTTCTTTAATAAAAATAGCACGATTTGGATTTTCTTTTGTTGGGTAATTATAAGGAATTATTAAAATCTTCATTTTGGTTAAAGCGTCTTTTTTAAGTCGATAAAATTTACTAACGCACCTAAACCGTGCTTCCTTGAAAATTTCTCTTTTGAAAAGCCATTAGCTTTATAGTTTAGTTCAGAGGTCATTATCTCTTGCAATGCGTCGATAATTGATTGCTCATTATTAGAAGCCCACCAGATTGCAGGATAATCTTTAGTCACCTCGTGAATATTACCAGTTTGAGCTTCACCATTTGTAATTATCAAAATTGGCAACCCTAAGCCAATGTAATCAAATATCTTAGTTGTCGACTCAAATGCCTTGCCTGAGGCTAAAATTAATCCAATATCAGCACCCTTTGCATACCCTACAGCATCAGAGTATGAAACTAACCCAGTACAAGTTACACCTTTGTGGTTATCCAAACCTTCTAATGGCTTACCTATATGCAATATATCAAACGCAAAACCTAAAGCTTTATTTGAAGTAAGTAAATTATCTATATTTCGATCTACAGCAAAACTCCCTAAATATACTATTGTTTTTTTTGAATTATTACCGACAGTGATCTTTTTAGTCGCATTGTTTAAGCTTTTTTCGTCATAGCCGTTATCAATAATTTCTATAATTTCTTGCTGCCTACTACAGAGTAATTTTTTACAACCTTCATTCATAACAATAATTTTGTCGGCAAACTCACAAAAAAAATACTCAAATAAAACCAACATTTTACGCTTAAGTTTTACCGAGAGGGCTGTGCTCGCGTTACGTTCATTTTTAGCGAAAGGATCTCTAAAGTCTAAAACAATTTTGCACCCCATTGTGTTCTTCAGTATTTTAGCTATAAAAAAATGAAGAAATGGATTTCCGGTAATAACAACAACATCATACTTTTTTTTATTTTTTGAAAAATGTTTTTTTAAATCATAAAACCATGTTGCTCCTAAATCACTTTTAAACAGATGGCCTAGGAGGCCGGTTCTTGAATTAGATACATGAAAAATGTTATCTATTCTTGAGGTCTCTTCGATACATTGCTCTGATGCAGTGATGACATCAACTTCAATATCAATATCAACATGTTCTTTTATATTTTTCGCCCAGTAACTAACACGTTGAGCAGCAACAGTTTTTTCCGGTGAAAAATAATAGGATATAAAAAGTATTTTTTTCATGGGCGTTCCTTCAACTTTTCACATGGATTACCTGCTGCAATGCACATTTCTGGAATATTTTTTGCCACAACAGAACCAGAACCTAAAACCGTCCCATAACCAACATTTGCCATTATCACAACATTTGCCCCTACCCAATTATCTCCTTTTAACTCTATACATTGAATGATACCTACTTGTTTCCAAATTGGGATATCTCTATTTTCAAATGAATGCTGCTTAGAACCACTTAAAATATGAACATGTTGAGCCGTAATAATATCATCACCTAAGTTAGCTAGACCTACTGTATTATATGGTCCAAATCTAACATTATTGCCGATTACCGTGTTTACATTGGTTACCAAACAACCAAAAGAAAATATTACATTTTCACCAAGGCTTTTTAAGTGTTTCTTATAAAAAGCATACCTAACTTTGTTGCCTAACTTATAAGGAATTTGGCTAATCCTGATAGCAACGGTTTCAAACCCAACTAACTTTGTTAATAAAGAAAAAAACAAAACTAATACCAATACGTATAAATGAACAAATAACTTTATTAACACTTTCATTAGCTCTACTTACTTTTAAGACTCTTTAATAATTTAAACCACCACTGATCATAATCAGATTTAAAGTCAGTATGTTTTCGAGGTTTGCTCTTCATTATTTCTTGCCACTCATCTATAGAAAAACCCAGTTTTTTTATAAAATATTCAGTGTCTTCTGGTAACTCATCTTTATTATAAGGCGAGATTTCCATTTCACGTTGAGCATCATCACGAGTCATTTGTCCCGATGCAATTAAATTTGATAAATGAGCGCGCCGTTTATCGAAACCAAACTTTGACGGTAAATAATAAGATTGGAAAAATTTAGTAAATCTAGATTCAAAATGCTTACCTCCATAATCTTTCCAACCAAGGTTTTCAGTAATAAAATGTTTTACTTCCTCTTTATTGTAGGGAACATAATTTAAAATTCTGAATGACTGCAACTTCTTAATGTACCTATAATAGATAACTTTCTTAAACAATGATAACTTGGGGTAATTTTTTAACTTAACCTCACCAAATTTATTATGTATATCAATTAAATTATCTAAGTCGCCACTGTCATAGCCCCAAGAAGGAGGCAATATAAATTCAGTTACATTATTATGACCACTTATCATGTACTGAATACCATATTTAGCTGCGAGATTATAAACTCCTGCCACAAAAGCATGATCTTGTGGCACATCACAATTTGGAACAGATGCTTTAAAATAAGCTCTCTGTAAATCTCGAACTTCTTTCCAGTTAATAACAATTGTTTCTAAATCAATGCCAAGTTTACTTGTAGCTGACTCAATGTTCTTTACTGCAATTTCAGAATTCCAACCAGCATCAATGTGCACGGCTAGCGGTTTCAATCCATACTTTTTAGCTAAATAGGCAACATAAGTTGAATCAACCCCACCACTCATACCCACTATACAATTGTATTCACCTTTAGTTGAGACTTTTATTTTTTCCACCATCTCTAAAAGGTAATTATTTGCTTCTTTTCCATCAATTGATTTATCCATCAACTCAGCAAAATTATTACAATAGTGGCACACTCCTTTATCATCAAATGTAATGCCCGAGTCTGATGTGTCTAAAATACATTTTGTACAAATCTGATATTCTTTTTGCATGAGTCTTCTTATTTAAAAAGTTCTAATAATTTTGAATAGTCTGGGTAATTTACTAATACAGCGTCACGCTTCCCGTGATAAACAAATAAGCTACCTGCTGCTACTGCTGAAGCACCAAAATCTTTAACGGCAATTCGCATGTCTTCTAAGCAGCTAGCACCACCACAAACAGTTATAGGTACATTTACTAGCTCTGAAAAAGATCTAATACCTTCTCCATCGTAACCATTTTTCATACCATCACGATCAACAAAGTTTAAAAAGATTTCACCCGCACCGGCATTAACTAATTCTTTGCAGTAATTGCTCAAGTCAATTTTAAACATTTTCTTATTGCTAGGATCATATAAACGAGGTTTCTTGAATATATCTCTTTTGATATTCATTGTAGCTACAACACTTTGGTTGCCATATTGTGATGCTATATCTGTAATTAATTTTTTATTATGTATTGCATGACTACCAATAATGACTTTTTCAACACCTAAATTAAATAAATTCGATGCCTGTTCTAATGAAGTAATACCACCACCATAAGAAAATGGCATAAAACACTCATTCGTAATTGTTTTAATTAATTCGTAATCAGGCTCACTTTTATTTGGTGATGCATCAATATCTAAAAAAATTAATTCATCAACTTCCTTTTCATTCAATATCTTAACTACATTTATGGGGTCACCTATGTATCTGGGCTTTTTAAACTTTTTCGTTTTGACTATTCCGCCTTCTTGCAACAGCAAACAAGGTATAACACGCGTACTTAACATTTAGTTGGCACCCTTATAGTTCACGAAGTTTTTAAATAATTGAATGCCAAAGCGATGACTTTTTTCTGGGTGAAATTGACACCCTATTACATTCCCTCGTTGAAAGGCAGAGACAAATTCATGGCCATAGTGAGTGCTACATAAAATATCTTTGTTATCTGAACAACTTACATAATAAGAATGAACAAAATAAAACCTAGATTCAGCAGGTAAATCTTGTAGTAAAAAACTAAGCTTTTGAGGATTGACGACATTCCATCCCATATGAGGAACCCTAAGGCCCTGCTGATTTGGAAATAAAGACGCTTTTCCAGGAACTAAGCCTAAACCTGGCATTTTACCTTCAGCACTCCCTTCTGTAAGCAGCTGCATTCCAAGGCAAATCCCCATAAGAAGTGAGTCATCTCGTAAGACTAACGTTTTTAATGCGTCTGATATACCAAGGTCATTCAACCTCTTCATTCCATGATCAAATGAGCCCACTCCGGGCAATAATACTTTATTAGCAGACGCTATTTCATAAGGGTCACTAGAAAAAATAACTTTTCTTGCACCAACTTTCTTGAGCATATTGGCGACAGAACCTAAATTACCGACCCCATAATCAATAATTACAATTGTATCTTCACTAGAATGATTCAACTACCTACCCTCAGTTTCGACATTAAAGACTTGAACCCAAATAGACAAACAGATGATGCGCCATGCAAAACCTTCATACCTGCTATTCCCAAGTATTATATTTTCAGCCTTTTCAAAAGCGATAGGGTTTACTACCGAGCTCAAATTTAACTTAGCTGATTCTAGTAATTCTAAAAACAATGCTTGGTTATCCGACATCCAATTCTCTTCCGGTGTTGCAAAACCAATTTTACTAATTCGCTCATATACTGTTTTTGGTAATATTCCTTTGAGCGACTCCCTTAATAAGAATTTTGTTTTTCCTTCTTTAATTTTTAATTCAGAAGGACAAGATAAAATATACTCTACTAATCTAAAATCTAAGAATGGTGCTCTACTTTCGACTGAATGAGCCATTGAATCTCGGTCGCACCAGTGTAACTGCATGGGTACGCTTGTATTGAATAATTCATAATTTGATTCATCAAGTATTGAAAAGTGCATTTTACTGACTTCAATTGAATCTTTAGAAACTTTCCACCAATTATTACTTTTCTCGTCAGTAAAAATAGCTGATCTAAACAAAAATAATAATGTTTTTACAACTCTTAAACCATTATAGTTATGAAGTTTTTTCAAAGCTTTCACTTCTTTGAAAAAGCTGAATATCTTGCCAGATTTCAACAGCTCGATCAGGTAGACAAAGAAAAACCTGTGATAGCCGGCTAAAGTTTCATCAGCGCCATGTCCATCTAATGTAACTTTGACATTGTTACTTTTAGCTAACTTAAAAACAGACCACTCTGCAAATATACTCGTAGTTCCAAATGGCTCATCTTGATGCCAAACAACTTCCTCTAATATTGATCTTTTATCAGGGCATAACAGCTCAACAAAGTGAGGTTCCGCAGTAATCGTTTCTAGAACATCATTTATATAATTTCGTTCATCATATTTTTTTACTTCAGTGTAGGCAGAAAATGTTTTTTGCAAATCGTCTTTTCCTTGCGCTTTTAACACTGCATTAATTTCACAAGCTATAGAAGATGAATCCATACCACCTGAAAGTCCTGTCCCTAGAGGCACATCAGCTTGTAGGCGTAAGCGAACGGAATCTTTAAATAACTTATGAAACTTAGTTGTTGCCTCTTTTAATTTATCTTTTACCCTTGCTTGCGGTCTAAAATACCATTTAGATATAACCAGATTATTGGCTTCATTCAAATCAATTTTGAATTTATGTCCAGGAGGAACTTGGTGCACTCCTGCGAATAAAGTCTGCGATGTATGATCTGTTTGCCCGTATTGCAAAAAGTCGTAAACTCTAAACGTATTCATTTTTGATTGCCAATGCGGTAGAGTTGTAAACTGTTTGATCTCCGATGCCAATGCGAGTGAATTGGCTGTTTTCCAGTAATATAATGGCTTTACACCAAAGCGATCTCTGGCGCCAAACACACAGCTAAGTTCGGTGTCTAATATTTGGAATGCAAACATACCATTGAATTTTTCGAGGCAGGATTCTCCCCACTCAATATATGCTTTTAATAAAACCTCAGTATCACAGTTAGAGTTAAATGTATGACCTATCTTTAACAACTCTTCTTTTAGTTCATGATGATTGTAAATTTCACCATTAAAAGCAATCACGTAGCGCTTATCATCACTTACCATAGGTTGAAATCCAGACTCAGATAAATCAACTATCGCAAGACGTCGATGGCCAATTAACGCATTGAATTTTTCGTTTAAAACGTCATGATTATCATCAACTACAGCCGAGTTGTTCATTATGTGGCTGACTTTATTTTTAGTATCAAAAAGGTAAAAACCCTCCCCATCAGGTCCCCGATGAGAAATAGCATCGTTCATTTTTACTAAATCTTTAAATTTTAATCCAGTTGTTGAATAAAGCGCAGAAAAGCCACACATATACCTATAATTCCCTAACAATACGAGCAGGAGTTCCCGCTATAACAACATTCCCAGTAGGAAACGATTTCGTTACTACTGAATTTGCACCGACAACAGTATTTGGTCCTAATTTAACTTTTGGCAAAACAACGACCCCAGCACCCAACCAACAATTTTCGCCTATTGAGATGGGGCCACTTCGCTCTGAATTCTCTAATCTGTAATCTCTCAAATCATGATCAGAAGTAACCATAATAACGTTGAATGACCAAATTGTTTTAGGGCCTATTGATATGCCATGAGTTGCCTGAAAATAGCAACCACCACTGACAGCCAGGCTTTTTCTTACCTCTATACAATCGTCTTGTATGACAAATTTATTAGGAGCTATTAACCTGCTTGTATAGTTTTTGCTATACTTACAAGCATCGATTCTGAAAACATTTTGAAATAAAAAGTTTACTAAGCCAACTCCAAACCCAATTGAACGAGTAAAAAGATACCATTTAAATATGGATGTCCCTTTTAGTACATTCTTAATTTTTTGCATTTGATTGAGCCCTTTTTATACCAAATAATACCGCAGCCAAAACGGTCATATAATAGACAACATTAATCAATGTGTAAGTTTTAATAAAGTCGCTTTCATCAATGAACTCGAACAGTACAGAAGCCAAAATAAGTCCCCCTAAAAACAAAATACTTATCACCATCAATAAATCTGATTTATCATAAGCAACAAAATAATATGACAAAGGTGAAATTAAAAAGCTTAAAAATATAAATGGAGTCATTAAAGCTGCGTACTCTCCAGCAATTCGCCATTCTACACCAAAAATAAATGAGAATATTTCTTCACCAAATAAATAAAGCAATGCAAAACCAGGAAAGGATAAAGTTAAAAACAAAATATTTTTTATGATAAAAGCAAACATTGTCTTATCTAAAATAGACATTGCAGAGAATCGCTTATAAATAACTTGCCCGATAGCCTTGTTTACTAAAGTTACTGGCAACATAACCATTCTATATGCCAACCCAAATAAACCAGCGGCCTCTAACCCAAAATTTTTAAGTATAAAAAAAAGAGGGAAGTTTATAATTAATATATTAATAACATTCGAAGGAGTGTTAAATATAACTAAATTTTTATGTTTTCGAAAAGCTGCAAAAAAGTATATCTTTTTTAAAGATATAGTTTCTTTATATATTTCAGTACTATAAGACAGATATATAATTATCAAGATTGTTGCAAGAGTGAAGCCAAAAACTAATCCGTATTGAGTGAAACCAAAGTAAAAAAATAGATAGCTAAAAACAAATCTCAAAGCAACAAAAGATACCTGAGACGTTGCGTAAACTGAAAACTTTTCTTTTCTCGTAATAAATTGATTTAAAACTAAGTTAGTTGCTGAAAATAATACTCCTAGAAGAACGAGTACTTTAATATCAAACAATTTATCAAAACCAATGAGTGTATAAAAAGCGCTTTCTAAATAAATTGTGATGGATAGTATTGAGAGCAAAAAGATTGAAATTACAAGCATTAAGCCTAATACACTTGATAACTGCCTAGCGCTCTTACTTTTTACAATAGCAAGCTCTAAGCTTAAAAATATAAAAGCAGCAAGTGTTCCTGAATAACTAATAAATGCAGTAAATACACCAAACTCCTCTGGAGAATAAAGCCGAGTTAATATTGGTGTAAGTAAAAGTGCCAAAATCTGGGCGAAAAGGGCACTACTTACCAAAGTAAGAATATTTCTTACATACTTACTTTTAAACATTAAATATACGGATGCATGGGTAAACTAAACACACTACCTGCCAATTTTGATGCAACAGGAAACGCTTCATCGGTGCAACTTAATTGCTTAAAAGCAGTTTGCTGATGCATACAAGTTCCGTAATAAATCATTGTTGGTATACCTTGCGCTTTATAGGCTGCCATATCTGCATCACGGTTTGTTGATACCAATGTGTATTGTGCCCAAGAACTAATATAACCTTTTGGTACTTGGGGTGTTTTATATTTACCTGCGAGTGTTTTTTCGTAATTGTCGGCAGCTTTATTGCGATTAATAAGTTCAGTTGGGAACTCTGCTAACTTCTCAAGTAATATTGCAGCCTGAATAGTATCTAACCGAGAATTCATGCCAATGCGAACATTGTCGTATTTATCACTACCTTTGCCGTGCACACGATAAGATTTAATTAACTCTGCATATTCGTCATTATTGGTAAATATAGCACCGCCATCACCATAACAGCCAAGAGGTTTAGCCGGGAAAAAACTGGTTGTTGCTATATCACCAAAACTACCTGCTTTTTTATCATTAATACTGCCACCAAAACCTTGCGCAGCATCTTCAACGAGTTTTAAATTATATTTGTCTGCTATTTTTTGTATTTCAGGATAATTGGCAGGTAAACCAAATAAATCAACCGCAATAATTGCTTTTGGAATTAGTTTACCTTCAGCAATTGTTGCTTGAATACGCTTTTCAAGATCGATAGGGCAAATATTAAAAGTAGCCTCGTCTGAATCAACAAACACAGGTGTTGCGCCTTCATAAGCAATAACTTCTGCAGTCGCAAAAAACGTAAACGTCGGGCAAAATACAGCGTCGCCCTTTTCAATGTTTAGCACCATCATGGCAAGTGTAAGAGCATCTGTACCATTAGCACATGTTATAGCATGCTTTACGCCAACGTACTCAGCTAACTTTTCTTCAAGCTCCTGCACCTCAGGGCCCATAATATATTTACCATGGTCTAATACATCTTGAATTCGCTTATCTATTTTTGATTTTAAGTGCTTGTACTGTGCTGCTAAGTCTATAAATTGCATTTATTAATTACTCGTTAATTAAAGTCAGTGCCGAACCCGATAGTTGATAAGTATCGCCTGTGTGCTCGCACTTTTCAGTGCCCGTTCCGCTAATGGGTAACTTAAGCTGCTCACCATATTTACTGATCCAACCAATCTGCTTTGCAGGAACACCCACCATTAACGCAAATGCGGGTACATCTTTATTTATTACAGCACCAGCGCCAACGAGTGAATACTCGCCAATAGTTACACCACATACAATTGTACAATTAGCGCCGAGTGTTGCCCCTTTTTTTACTAACGTGTCGCGATATTCGGTTTTTCGTTCAATAAACGAACGCGGATTATACACATTAGTAAAAACCATGCTAGGACCACAAAAAACATCATCTTCAATATGTACATTATCGTAAACCGATACGTTATTTTGTACTTTTACATTATTACCAATAGTAACTTTGTTACCTACAAATACGTTTTGCCCTAACGAGCAACCTTCACCTATTTGCGCACCACTGCACACGTGCACAAAATGCCAAACACGCGTGTTATTGCCTATTTTAGCTCCATCATCAACAATGGCGCTTTCATGCACATGATAACTCATAACTACAATACCTTCGATAGTGATGGGTGTGCTTTGTTACCCGCTTCAACAATTGGCATTTCACGAATTTTTTCAACTGTTTCAATAGCAACTCTATTTTCATCAATTCCAAAACCGTTACCTGCTAATATATTTTGGTAACTTTGAGTATGTAAGTCGGTAAAGCCGCCTGAAAACTCAAGCTCTTCAGTATCATTGCCGTCATTAATAGTGATACTCCGGTAAGTAAGCTTTTCACCTTTAACCGCATTTTCAGGTAAGTTATTTGCATCAATCGACAAGAACCATTTTACACGAGCTCGCTCGTATTCAAGGTAGCCACTAGTCGTTTTTTCATTTCTAAAATGAACTTCGTTATGTTTAAGCTCACCAAAAATAAAGTGCAACATATCGTAAAAATGCACGCCAATGTTGGTAGCGACTCCACCTGACTTGTGGTCAAACCCTTTCCAAGATTTCATGTACCACTTACCACGCGATGTCATATAAGTTAAATCTACATCAAAAACTTTATCTGCTGGTGCTGAGGCCACTTTTTCTTTTAAAGCGATAATTGATGGGTGTAATCTTAATTGTAATATTGAATTAACATTCGCCCCGTATTTTGTTTCGTAATCTTTAAGAATATCCATGTCTTCTGAATGAAGTACCAATGGTTTTTCACAAATTACATCAATGCCATTTTTTAATGCGTACTTCATATGCGGGGCATGTAAATAATTAGGACTACAAATGGCAATGTAATCGAGCTTTTGACCCTTCATTGCACAGTCTTCAACATATGCAGTAAAGTCTTCAAACTCAGTAAAAAATTCGGCATCAGGAAAATGGCTATCCATAATACCTACAGAATCATTAATATCCATGGCCACTAAAAGGTTATGGCCTGTTTCTTTAATTGCTTTTAAGTGACGTGGTGCTATATAACCTGATGCACCAATTAATGCAAAATTTTTCATTTTAAGTCCTTTATTATAAGCGGATATCTGAATCTTTAGTGCCAAATACATGTTTTACATCATATAAAACATGCTTTTGTTTACCGAATTTACGAATAGAATCGCTACCCATTTCTTTGAATTCGCTATGATCTACAGCTAAAACAATGCCATCGTAGTGATTTTCTTTTAATTCACTTACTAATGACAGGCCGTATTCATGCTCTACTTCCGCAGGGTTCGCCCAGTCATCATAAACATCAACCGACATGTTAAAGTCTTTTAACTCATTTACTATGTCAATAATTTTAGTATTACGTACATCAGGACAATCACCTTTAAAAGTAAAGCCAAGAACTAATACTTTTGCTTCATCAACATGAATTTTTTGGCTTGATAGCTTTTTAACTAATTGCGTGGCTACATATTCACCCATACCATCGTTTATTCTGCGCCCAGCTAAAATAACTTCTGGACGGTAGCCTACTTCTTGTGCTTTATGAGTTAAGTAATAAGGATCAACACTAATACAATGCCCACCAACTAAACCTGGTTTAAACTTTAAAAAGTTCCACTTTGTGCCTGCCGCATTGAGTACTTCTTCTGTATCAATACCCAAGCGATTAAATATCTTTGCAAATTCATTTATAATCGCAATATTTAAGTCTCGCTGGGTATTTTCAATTACTTTTGCCGCTTCGGCTACTTTTATTGATCCAGCTAAATGCGTGCCAGCTGTTATGATTGAGCCGTATAACTCATTTACAAACTCACCAACTTCAGGCGTAGAACCCGATGTTATTTTCATAATTTTAGTGAGCGTATTCACCTTATCACCAGGGTTAATTCGCTCTGGAGAGTAACCTGCAAAAAAGTCTTTATTAAATACTAAGCCTGATACTTTTTCGATAATAGGTAAACATACTTCTTCAGTAGCTCCTGGGTATACAGTTGATTCATATATAACAACATCGCCTTTTTGAACAAACTCACCTAATAATTCAGATGCTTTACGAAGTGGCGTTAAATCTGGTGCATTACTTTCATCAATAGGGGTAGGTACTGTCACAATATAAATATTACAGCTAGCTAATTTCTGCTTATCACAAGAGAAATTTAACTGTTTTATATCTTGCAGTTCTTCATCGCTAACTTCTAATGTAGAATCATGCCCTGCGCTTAATTCGTCTACTCGTTTTTGGTTTATATCAAAACCTAGAACAGGATATTTTTTACCAAACTCTACGGCAAGAGGCAGGCCTACATAACCTAAACCAATTACGCCTATTTTAATTTTTTCTGATGAAATATACATTTTAATTTCTCTTAAACTTTGAAAGCTTTTATTTAATATACTTTGAAATTTTCACTTTAATCTTTTTTGTGGAAATAGCGCAATAATACATACATAACACCAAAAGCCCCTCCTAATAAGAAACCAAAAATACATATTAAAGCTCGCTTCGGTTTTGATTTTTGTTCTGCAACAATTGCAGGGTCAATAGTTTTAAACACATACTCATCACGAGCACTAGCAAACATCTGTGTTTTTGTTTGCTCCTCAATTAAGCCATATAAAACAGCTCTTATGTCAGCAACTTTTGTTTGTTCAATTTGTTCTGTTAAAAATACAGTACTTCTTTTAGACTCTTCAATGTCACGCGATTTCATCTCTAAATTAATATCTCTAACAAGCCAATCAACCCAATTTTTAGCTATTAACGGAGAAAAATGCTCAATAGAGATAGTAACCAATGAAGTCTCTTGAGAGACATTAACTTTCATAATATTTGAAAAATTATTATAAGCCTCTTGCATTGATGGCTCTGCATTTAGAGGTGCCTTAACCTCACGCAACCAAGTTTGACTCTCTGAATCATAAACCTCTGAATCATAATCTAAAATATTGGTATTTCTGTTCCAAGATTTTACTGCCATTAAGTCGGGTAAAATATGATGATTTGATATGAACTCAGTAATAAATTTACGAGATTTAAGTATTTCAAGCGCCATTTGCGTTTTATCAACACCACCGCCAGCACCTAAATTAACCCCTGCTAAACTTGCTAGGCCGCCTAGCTGCCCTGCCAGCCCCCCCGCTTTGTCTTGCTCTGCAGGCGCTAATAACGCTTCAGATTTATAAATATTAGGCAGATTAACTGCATAGTAGACTGACGCAGAAGCAAATAAGGCTGTAATAATTACAATTATCCATTTCCCTTGCCAGATAGCGGTAAATAGTTCGCGTAGGTCTATTTCGTCATCGGCAGCATTATAATTAACCACTGGTGCATTTGTTTGATTTAGGTTGTTTGAGTTGTTTTCCATTTAAATCTCATAAGTTCTAGGTTATGGCTTCGGGCTACGAGCTATTGGCTAAGAGCTATTTTTAATGACCGTTATCAATCTGCTTAGCATCTTTGCAATTACCTCACATTCCTCAAGGATATAACCTGCTTTTAAGCTATTTATATATCCTAATTCTGAAGCAATCATTACTTGTGTTTTTAATTCGCCTATGGAGCCTTTAGCTATCCATAAAAAACGAGCTTTTTCTTTTTCAAAGCCTCTTTCCATCCCCTCTGCAATATTGCTAGGTACAGAAACAGAGCATCTGCACATTTGATCTTTTAGACCATAATCCTGGAGCTGCTGAAAGTTTTTATAAATCAATAAACTTAGCTTAAAAGCTCTTTACCAAACTTCTAGGTTTTCATATTTCATTTTTAACTCTAAAGTAATACTTTAAAGTTAAAATGTAGCAGGTTTTAACACCTTTACTGTTAGCTAAGCTCCAGTTAGTAGCTATATACAGCATCGGCCGTGAGCTTCGAGCTCTAGGCCCATAGCCCTATTCTCCAAGCTTTCCTCGCACCTACATTATATTAAATACCGCTTATAGCTGCTACTGCTACACCTAACTGGTAAAGTATTTGTGTTGCGGTGCTCCAAAGCGTTAGCTTATCCATATGGCCGGCATCTAATGGGACAACAATGGTGTCGCCTGGTTCAAGTTGGTTTGAGTTATTAACTGCAAACCAGTTGCCGGTATTTGGTATTTTTACTGAGCCGTTGGCTTTTATAATGTAAATACGGTCATCAGCAGCGCGCTCTTTTAAGCCACCGCTTAGATCTATGTATTCGTCTACGCTTACGCCTGCTTTATATAGATGCGAGGTAGAGTAATTAACCTCACCTATTACACTAATTGAGTCGCGTTCACTCGGTACATAAAGTACATCACCATCTTGCAGTACTAAGTTTTGCTCATTGTTAACTATAAGCGGTAAATCTATAACTAAACGGCCTACGGCATCAACGTTAGCAAGGTCCTTCAAAAGCTTATTCATTTCATCGTAAGTAAGCGTGTTGCTACTTACTGAACTTTGGAAGCTTTTAGATGCTATATCTCGGCGAAGCTCGGTAGATAAACGCGCTAGCTGTTGTTGCTCTTGCTTTTTAATTGATTGGCGAGTAAATACAGCGGCGTTAGTGGCTGCAAAATCAGAAAAACCACCCGCGCGCTCTAATAAGTTACTTAAGGTTTCGCCACGGCGAATGGTATAGGTCCCCGGAAATTTAAGCTCACCTTTTAGCTCTACTTTTAGGTTTTCTTGCCAGTTTGGTACAGCAAATATATTTACGCTGTCTTTACTTTGTAATGAAATATTTGATGCGGCCTTACCTTGCATGGCGCTTTTTAGGTCAAACTTAATATGCTCAATGTTTGATACATCATTAGCGGCAATTCTTGTTACTTCGGCCTGTTGTATATAAGCCGACTCTAACAAACCGCCTGCGGCAGTAATAAGGTCTTTTACTTCACCGCCTTCCATTAACGGGTAAATGCCTGGGTACATTACACTGCCGCTAATTTCTACTATTTGCATCGCCTGCATTACACCGGCCTGCTGCTCTAACTTGGCAATTACCGGTTTAAGCAAATTATGGCGGCTAAACAACGCATAACTTTGCGTATCTTCTTCTTGTTCTTTTAGCTTTTTCTCAAGCACTTGAGCCATACTTAAATTTGGGTTTTCTTCTTCTGGCTCTGACTCTTCAGTTATTACACCAACGTATTTTTCAAACTCTTTTTGTTGGTATTCATGCCACAGCTCTGCTTTGCGTTGCTGTTCTTGCTGCTCTTTAGTTAACGCTAAATTTGCAAGCGCTATATCTTCTAAAGTTTTTTCTTCAAAACGACTGAATACAATAATTTTATCGTTAGGGCTAAGTTGTAAATTGTTCTCAGTATTTTTTGTAATGGCTTTTGCTAAATCGAATTGATGAATCTCAATATCACCATTTACGTTGGTTTCACGCACTACTAATGCATAATCTAAATCGGCCTGTGGTAATAAATCACCACGCACAGAGCCTAAAATATCTGAAATGCGTTTACCCTTGTACCACTGGTAATTACCAGGTCGTACTACGGCACCAATTAAACTAATTGAAGTTTGGTATTGTTCGCCAATGGCGCTAAAGTGAATCCGATCGCCATCTTGTGGAATGTAGTTAACTTGCTCTTTGCCAAAATCTACTGAAAGCACTTCTTTGTGTTGATTATTAAAGCGCTCAACAACCACACTTTTGGCATAAGCATTAGGTTTAATACCGCCGGCCATTTTTAATAAATGTTCTGCCGTTTCACCTTTTTTAAGCTCAAAAATAGCAGGACGCTTTACTAAACCGTCAACTGTTACTTGCTCTCCTACCGATGGAATAAACACCACATCGCCAGGTTTTAAAATAATATCGTTGCTGCTATCACCACGAATAAGTAAATCGTATAAATCAAAATTAGCAACAAGTTTACCACCACGCTTTACTTGAATATTACGTAGTGAAGCAATATCCGATACGCCACCACTTACAAATAATGCATGCGACACTGTTGTTAGTGATGATACGCTATAGCTGCCTGGCTTGTATGCTTCACCTAAAACCAAAATACGAATACTACGAAGTTTGCCAAGCGATACAAACGCTTTAACACCAATAACTTCTTGCTCTACTTTTACTTTAATTAGTTCTTTAACTTCAGCGAATGTTAAACCCGCTACTTGTACAGGGCTTAAATCGGGAATATTAATGCGGCCTTCACGGTCAACAATCACTTCAAAGCTTTCACTTTCTTTACCGTAAAAGTTAATTAATAGCTGATCGCCACGCCCTACTAAATACGTATCAGGAACGGGAGCGCTTTCATTAGGCATAAATGTGGTTGGTTCGCCTGCAAATAGCTCATAACCGAATGGCTTTACTGATTTATCTTCTGGCTTGAATCGCTCTTCATCTGTAAAAGCTCGTTCGTCGGTGGTATTACGCTCACCTACTGTGGGCTTGTCTTGTTCGTTATTTTTTCCATTAGTGCTACCAGCACCTTCAAGGCTTGAAATATCCACGCCATACTGCTTTGCCAGAGCCTGTTGTTGTGACTTAGGTAATTTTTGAAACTGCTCTAGTTGAGCGGCTGTTGGCGCAAATGCTAATGTGCTAAAGCTACATATAAGTACAAAAGCACTTAATAAATATTTAATAACGTTCACGAGTAGGTATTTCCCTAGGTCTACAACCAAAAATTGGTGGGTATCATACATTATTTATGAGCAAATAAAAAAGGGACTTTAGCCCCTTTCATAGTTTTATTACAATTTATTTACTACTTGATGTTAAAAGCTGTAAACAAGTGTTAATGAGGTCTCTGTATCAGTTGCTTCTTTGTCATCAGCCACGTCTGAGTTGTTGGTTATATTGTAGGCCACTTTCATTTGTAGTGAGCCATTAATTTTAGTCAGAAGAGCGGTTTCTGAGCGAGTTTTAGTATTGGTATCACCGTATTCCACCGATACTAACTGAGTAAAACGCGCGTTGTCTGAAATTCTCCAGCTAAAATCTACTTTACCTAAGGCAATCACTTCGCCTTCGTATTCACCCGCTAATGAGTTGCCGTTTTCATCAACCTCTTCGCTAATATCTGGGTATTTAAAATACTTATAACCCGGACCAATTTCAGCGTTTAGTTTCATGTTTGACTCGTTTAATAAACGTAAACCATAACCCGCTGAAATAACCGACTCGCTTCGGTATGCGCCAAAGTAATCAGATACGTGCGACCCATAAATAAATAAATGAGCGTGCTTTTCGTTTAATTTGTAATTACCCTGCGCTGAAATAGAGTACTTTTCGTTAGTACGCTGCTTTTCTTTAGTACCGTCGTCGTTTTCTACTTCATCTTCTTTGTAGATGCCGTCTAACTTATACTCGTTATTCCAACTTTCTAAGTTATGCAATACTTTAATACCGCCTTTTAAGGTCGTTGTTTCGGTATTACCGCTGGTAATGATAGCGCCCACTTCACTGGTTACTTCCCAGGTTTTTTGTTCTTCTTCTGATGCAAATGCACTGGTTGTAGCTGAGGCTGCTACTAAAATTGATAAAAGCTTAAGTTTCATTAAAAAATAACCCTGTAAAAAATATTCATGCTCTTTAAAGCAGCGCGCACGTTAGCAAACCTAACGTGAGCATTACCTTAATAACTTTTTTAAAAAATTAGTCTTGCTTGTGCAAATGCACATCCATTTGTGGAAATGGAATAGTAATATCGGCGTCGTCTAACGCTATTTTAATGTTTTCCATTAACGACCAGTATGTTGGCCAGTAATCTTCTGAGTTAACCCAAGGGCGTACGATAAAGTTAACGCTTGAATCGGCAAGTTCAGAAACCGATACGTTGTATGCAGGATCTTTTAAAATGCGTGATTCGTTATCTAGTACTGATTTAAGTACTTCTTTTGCTTTACGTAAATCGGCGTCGTAGCCAACACCAATCACAAGATCAACGCGACGCGTTGCTTCGCGCGAGTAGTTAATGATCGCATCTGACATTATTTTTGAATTAGGCATTACAATAACTTTGTTATCAGGAGTGCGCATTTCTGTTGAAAATATTTCGATTTTTTTAATCGTACCGGCTTTACCGCCAGCTTCAACGTAGTCACCAGATTTAAATGGGCGTAGTAAAATAATTAGCACACCAGATGCAAAGTTAGATAACGACCCTTGCAGTGCTAAGCCAACCGCTAAACCTGCGGCACCTAAAATCGCAATGAATGACGTGGTTTCGATACCGATTTGTGACAGCGCCATTAAAATAGTGGCTGCAAACACAATGGCATACACAATACTAGATACAAACGATGAAACCGCTTTATCTACTTTTTTCTTGTCGAATGCTTTAGCGGTTAAATTTGCACAAAACTTGGCAATTCGGCCACCGAGTAAAAATATAACAAGCGCTATAACTGCTTGAATACCATAGTGTAAAATTAAGCCTGAATTTTCATTCAGCCAATTGAGTATTGAATCCATATTAACTCCTGATAGTGTTATTAAGCAGTTTAGCGGTATTGTTTGTAGTATTGTAAATCTTTAATAGGTGTTTGCAACAACGTTTTACTAAGGGGTTAGGGGGTTGAGCCGCGGTTGTGGAGTTTTTAGGCCCGTTGCCCGTTGCCCGTTGCCCGTTGCCCGTTGCCCGTTGCCCGTTGCCCGTTGCCCGTTGCCAATAAGCTTAAATTTAGAATACTTATAATAAGTTTAATTTTTTTTTGATTTTTTGCTTCACAAGCATAGGGATATTATGTATTATGCGCGCCACACCAAACAAGGTGTATGTAGTGGCGGTTGTAGCTCAGTTGGTAGAGCCCCGGATTGTGATTCCGGTTGTCGCGGGTTCGAGCCCCGTCAATCGCCCCACTATTTTCTAAGTCCTCTCAGTAATCTCCAAAGTTAATTTTTTAGTTATATCTAGTTTTCATAAAGCCAAACATAAAATAAAAAAATACGCTCTTATCTGTAGCCGCCGGTTTCCCCAGCGTTGATTTATATCGTTATTTGGTGCTTTTGATAAAAGCCTGATGCGACATGAAGTCACTGCTAAATAAATATTACAAATAATACCAGTAGTAGCAGGTTTTCCCCGCACCACACAGCCCGCTGCCCGCATTTGACGCTTTAGGCGCGCTGAGAACATGTTATATTCTCAGCGCCTCATACACTTGGGTATTTGCTGCCCTTACTTAAGTTGTTAACCTACTTTAAAAGAAAGACCTAGTGACGCTAATGCTTTAGAGTGTTTTTCAATCGCATCAGACTCTGTACCTACACTATGCGCTTGGGCTAAGTTTTCTGAAGACGCACTACTAATATTTGAAATATTACGGCTAATTTCTTGCGATACCATGCTTTGCTCTTCCGCAGCGGTTGATATTTGCGTTGCTAAATCAGAAATATCAGTAATTGCAGCATATACTTTTGAGACGATATCTTGGCTATTGCGGGTTTCTTTAACACAGCTCTCTGCCGCATTCTTTCCAGCTTCCATTGTTTTTGACCAGTTGAGTAACGTAGACTGCATTTCAGATATAGAAACTTGAATTTGCTCTGTAGCGGTATGCGTTCTGCTTGAAAGCGCACGCACTTCATCAGCAACAACCGAGAATCCTCTGCCATGTTCACCGGCACGCGCAGCCTCAATAGCCGCATTAAGTGCAAGTAAATTTGTTTGATCGGCAATCCCTTGTATCTCTTGCATTATGCCACCAATTTTTTCAGCCTCTGTTGCTAGCTCGCTCGCTGAACTTGCCGAGTTATCCACCTCGTTGGCGAGTAACGATACTTCACGCATGGTGCCTGACATCGCTTGCGTTGCGCTTTCGCAGTCTTGGTGAGCTTGTTGCACTCGTTGGTTAGTTACTAAAGTATTTTTTGCTACTTCATCAATTGAATGCACCATTTCCTCAACGGCAGACGACACTTGATGTAATTCAGACGCTTCTTTTTCAACACCGGCCTGCGCAGCTTCAGCACAAGTTTTAAGGGAGTCAGCACCTTTACTCAGGCTTAAAGTACCATCAATAATACGGCCAACAATGGTCGTTACTTTACCCTCAAGTAATTTAATCTGAAAATCACTATAGCTGAGGCTGTCGCTACCAGAATAAATATGCCGAGATACGCTATCTGGACCTGCTTTGGTTTTTTTGATTGTGCTTTGCGAACGAATTAACTCTTCATAAAAAATAACAAAAGGCAGAGGAACAAACAGTAAACATAACCAGAACATATAACTTGTTAACCAAGCAATTAAAGCTGCACAGCCAATAAATAGAGGAAGTTTAAATGCGGCTAATTTTTCAGTTAAAGGGACAATTGATTGACCGTTGTTTAAACGTTGGTAAAGCTTTTCTGCGCGGCTTTTATATTCTGGAAGGAGTTGTTGGCGAACTGATTGATAACCTACTTTTTTACCGTTTTCGTAAATAGGGGTAACAAATGCATCAACCCAGTAATAACGCCCATCTTTACATCTATTTTTTACAGCTCCTCGCCATGCGGTATCGCTTTTTAAATTAGACCACATATCACCAAATGCCGCAGGTGGCATGTCTGGGTGGCGAACCATGTTATGGTTTTTCCCTTTTAACTCATTAATGGTATACCCTGAAACTTTACAAAAGCTATCATTTGCATAGGTGATAACCCCTCGTAAATCTGTTGTAGAAACTAACTCTTCGTCAATGCCAAACGAAACTTCCTGGTCTACCGTTGCTTGATTTCTTCTACTCATAGTGGGTGCTTCATTATTTTTTAATGGATGAATTTGCGGAATGTTAATTTATAAGTGTATAAAACACAATTATACATTTTTACTATATGTTAATAGTATTGAAACTACTGAAACTTTATTCTACTCATTCACACACCAAAAATATACATTTAAAAACATACAGTTACAAATGTTCACGCGAATTAAAAAGAATTACTCTTTCATAAAAGCCTACTTTTAAAAAGGATATAAGCAGAATAGCATCTAACTAAGAATAGTTTAGACCTACAAGGAGGAAGTAGCCAAAAACCTCTCCTTAAAAAAGGGCAAAAAAATGCCACCAAAATGGTGGCATTTACACACGGGGGTATTTCTACTTATAGAAATTTTTTACTTTTTGTTTACTTAAACATTTTTTTGAAAGGTAGCATTTACACCCATTTCAAGCAACTTAAAACGCTAAACGGTTAACTCATCGGAACAGTTTATAGAGTTAAACTCTAATACATACGTATTTTTCTTCTAGGTATTCATCTAAACCTTGGTGACCCCCCTCTCTTCCAAGACCTGATTGTTTTACCCCACCGAACGGTGCTACAGGGTTTGATATAACCCCCTCATTTACACCTATCATGCCAAACTCTAACCCTTCGCTTATACGATAGATTTGTTTAATGTTTTGGCTATAAAAATACGCAGCTAATCCATAAGGGACATCATTAGCAAGTGCAAGGACTTCGCTTTCTTCATCAAATGGGATCACCGTTAATACAGGGCCAAACACTTCTTCGTGATAAATATCCATTTGTGTAGTGACATTAGTAACTATTAATGGGTTTTGAAAGCTGCCACCTAAATTACTGTTATCTCCAATTAGCGTAGCGCCTTTATCGAGAGCACCTTTAATCAGTTGTTGCACTTTCTCTTTTGCTTTGGGATAAATAAGCGGGCCTATGTCGGCATTTTCATCAAAACCGTTTGCAACGTTGAGCGCAGCGACTTTGGGTGTAATTTTTTCAAGCACTTCATTTAATATACTGCGCTGGATGAAGATACGGTTTGCCGCTACACACGCTTGGCCACTGTTTCT